>NZ_JBGSXF010000482.1:0-8246 GCF_041751555.1 Persicitalea sp.
GCACCGTCCAAAGGACGGTAAAAAGCTGCCCTAAATGCTCGCCGAGCAGCACGCCGCCGAACTGGTGAATCAGTCGGAAGGCCACCACTGCGGCGGTTTTGGTTGGCGCATCGGCGGCCTGCACGTAGGTGTCGGCCAAAATGGGAACCACGAAAGTCCAGCGCAAAAGCCCGACCATCTGCACGACCAGTCCGATGACGCCCAGCGTGGTCGCCAGGCCGATTAGCCGGGATTTGTTTTCCAGCGATTTTCCCAACAAAACAAAGGCGGGCAGCAGCGGCAAACCAGCAAGGCCGAAGGTGAACCAGGTCCAAATCAACGGGTTGCCGCCGTCGTGGAATTTGGTCAGTACCGTTCCCGTATCCTGGCGCAGGATGTTGGGGTAGTCGAAGGTCATCGTCAGCAGCGTGTACGGAATCATGACGCCCACCGTGCCGGCGATGAGCAGGATACCCGTGATTCGTTCGGTGGAAATGCTGGAAGTTTTCATGACTTTTCGATTTAAAAAAAGAAGGAGTAACTAAGCCCCGGCGTGGGGTTGACCTTGAAGCTTTCGCCCGGCGCGGCCAGCCCCGTCACGCCAATCCGGAAATTGAGACCCTTGTAAATCATCCAGCGAAAACCCACTTCGGGCATCACCGCGTTTTTTTCTTTGTACTCGCGGGTTAACCCCCGGGCGTAGGAGACCGAAGTGTAGAAGGACGACGGGTTCTCGCGCTTGCCGACGGGCAAAAACCAGAGCGTGACGCCCGTGCGGATAAACTCCGTCGTGACGCCGGAAGTGAAGTTGGTCGGGTAGTAGCCCGCGTGGACGGACAGGTGCTTGTAGCGGTACTCCAACCCGATGGACGGGTTGCGAAAGGCGTTGATACTCAACTCGTGGGTCGAGAGGCGGCTTTGGGCCGGGGCGGAAAAAGAAGCGGCCAGCAGGCTGGCGGCGATGAGCGTTTTCTTCATATCGTCTATTTGTTTGGTTTGACGATACAAAGTTGGGGGGCTAAAAAAGGGGAATACCGGACAAATGTCCAAAAGCGATTTTCAGCGGATATTATTTCGGATGCGGCTCAGGTGGCGCGGCGTCACGCCCAGGATGGAGGCCAGGTACTGTAGCGGAATCTGTTGCAGAAGTTCGGGTTCTTCGTCCATCAGGGCGGCATAGCGCTCCTCGGCGGTGAGGGCGATGAGTTTGTGGCGGCTGTCGTCGATGCAAATCAAGAGGTGTTCCAATACGCCGATGTAAAAGATTTGGAACTTGGCATTGTGGTTTTTCAAATGCTGCAAATCGTCAAAATGGATTTGCCACACCTCGCTGTCGCTCAACGCCCGCACGTATTCCCTGGCCGGAACCTGGCTGATGAAACTGCTGAGCGACGCCAGGAAATTGTTCTCCCCCACCACGTAGGTCGTGCGTTCGTCGCCGTCTTTCAGGAAATAAAACTGGAAAAGCCCCCGGCTGATGAAGGCCAGGTGCCGGGCGGTTTTGCCCTCCTCCAAAAAATGCTCGCCCTTGGCGAAGGTTTTGGTTTTGAAGAAATTGGCGACTTCCCGGGCTTCGGCTGCCGTAAAGCCCGACTGTTGAAAGTAGGCGATGAGGTTTTCCATGTGTGGTTTTATTTAGAGTCAAGCAACTGATTCAGCAACTCGTCCGGCTGCCAGCCCAGTACGCGGGCTATCCTGATTCGGTTCAGCCGCATCAGAAAAACGGGGTAGAGATTGACCGGGATATTCAAAATCAGGAACACTAGTCCCGCCGCCGATTCACGGATTGAAAAGGCGTAAACAGCCACGGCCAGCAAAACCAGAAAAGGAATCAGGTGGGCCATTTCGTTGAGCATCGTTTCGCGGTAATACCGTAAGACTCGCCTTCTGGTTAGGGTCGTCTTCGGGCGTTTACCACGAAGTTTTGCCTATAGTACCGGCGGGGTCAGGCGGATGAAATGCCTGACCCCCAGTACTGTGTAAAGTTTTTCTTCGAACTGCCTGGGACGGAAATAGCCCGCTGAAACTGGCTTCAGAATTGCTTTGCGCATTGAATGGGCTGTCAAAGGTCCCTACTTCCTGTTCAGGCCGAACGTGTAGCCCACGCTCAGATTCACGATCAGGGGCGTGAAGCCGATGCCCGAATCGAGCGTCTTGAGCGTCTCGGTTTGGTCGGTGTTCTTGTTGATGTAGGTAAATCGGTCATTGGTAAACGACGACCGCACCGTCGGCCAGTACCGGATGCTCGGCGAAACGGTCAGACCCTTCAACGCATTGTCCTGGTTCTTGAAGGGCTGGTAAAAGCCGTACAACCCCAGGCCCAGGCTGAACGTATTGTTGGCCGCGATGCGATTGGCTTTGTTTTGGGCTTCGCCGTCGTAATAGTACTCGAAGCGGTGCCATTTGGGTTCCACCCGCAGGTTGACCCAGTTGGTAAAGCGGTAGCCCAGGCCAAAACCGGTAGTCCAGGGTACCCGGACGGATAGCCCCTGCTTTCGCAATTCGTCGGTGACCAGGTTGCCCGAAAATTTGAGCGCGGCCCCGTGGGAATAATCGAAGATGAACCGCTTGTGGATGAAGTTACCCTCGATGTTGAACCCGGACGCAAATAGCGGTTGCGTGAGTCCGAACAGGACGGAGACTTTGGTTTCCTGTTTCCAGTCCTGAGTTTGGGCGTTGGCCAGTTGCGCGGCTATGAGCAGCGCGATGAAAGTGACGGTTAGCTTTTTCATTGGGTTTGATTTTAGTTTAGTACAATGCAAAGTACCTGATAATAAAGTGCTTGCCGTTGGTACAAATGGTCGTTTGTTAGGTAAAAATCAGATTACGTTTGGACTAAAAACTTAGGGCCACCCCGGCATTCAGGGAGCCAAACCGCCATTGGTCGTCGCCAATGCCGTTGACCTCGACCCTCGTGTTGAACTGCTGGTAGATGGCCTGGATGTCTAAGCTGGTTTTCTGATTGCAAAAAGGCGTTAGAGAATACCCCAGCCCGGCTCCGTAGGTGCTGCCGATACCAAACTGATGGAAGAAGTTTTGCGCTCCTTCTGCGTTTCGATAGCGGTTTTTGGTAAACACCGACCCCAGTCCTCCTTCGGCTTTTACAAACATCTTCGAGTGGGTAAATGGGTAATATTTCAGGGCAGGCCCAACCGAAACGTAGTTGAAGTAATAGCCTTCTTCGTAGCCTCCGGTACTCGGCTGCGAACCCGTGAGCGAGGTTCGCACGGCGGCTCCCAGCATCAGTCCGCGCAGACCCATAGGCTTGTAAAACGCCACCGCTAACGCCCAGCCGAACTGATTGCCGTAGCTGCCCACCACTTGGCGGCTGCCATCGGGCCGGGCGAAGTAACTCAATCCGCTTTGGCGCAGGGCTTTGGCCCGCAGCAACTCAGCCCCCCGGCCGAGAGAGGGCGTGGCCACGCCCAGACTAACCTCGACCCGGGTTTGCTGAGCCAGTGAATTTTGGGCCATAGCGGGCCGCTGGGCCAGTAACAGGACCAGGGCCGCAATGAAAAAGGTGCTTGGCGTTTTCATGGTTGTTGCGTTAACTTGCTGGTTTTACTGTCTTTGATGTTGAACGTTTGCCGACGGTAGGAATAAAAGGGTACCTGCCCCCGCCCAATCCGGATTACCATCTGAATCTTCTGCGGGTTCACAATCTGCATGATTTCGTTCAGGCGGTCGCGCAAGGGTTTCATTTCGTCGTACTCCTGGATGGCCTGATTGTAGGGGTGGGCGTACAAATCCTGGCTCGTCAGGGCGAGGGCGAAGCGGGCGTAGTCGCGGCCGGTCTGCACCCAATCCAGATAGGTGTTGGTGGGCGTAATCCAGAAGACAATGCCCTTCGTGCTGTCGATACCTTTTTTCATCTTTTTCATCGATGCGTCGATTGACCGCACACTGTGCCACTTTTTAGGGTCGCCGTAATTGACGGCCCGCGTCACGATGGCCTTCATAATTCCCGAATAACCCATCTGGCCCAGACTAAGCCCGTTGCCTTTCTCGGCCATCTGCTGCTCGGTGAACCGGAATAGTTTCCGGGTTTCCTCATTGGTGCGAAACGTCCGGGATTCGACGTCCAGCCCTTCGTAAAACATGGCTAAAAACGGGTCGAGCGACTCATGTTTGAACACCACTTCGGCGTGACCCCGGCCCGCCAGCCGGGTCAACTCCGCAAACTCGGACAGCGTGATCCGGGGACCGCTGTAAACCTGCCGATTGGTTTGCCGTACCGTAATGTATGTTGCCAGTGGGTCGGGCGTTGCGGTGGATTCGCGCAGGGCGAGGTGCGCTACGGGTTTTCGCCCAAAGTCCTGGTCCGACTCGTAGCCTTCGGGAAACATTTCGACCGTCGTTTCGTAGCCCATCGTGGTAGCGGCCAGCGCCAGTGTTTCGATAAAACACCCCGCCCCCAGATGGATTTGCCGCGACGGGGGGTCGGTGGCGGGCAGCAGCACCTGCTCATCCACGTAGAGCAGCATGGTCAGATCGCCCAGGATGGCAAATTTCCAGGACTGCGTGTTGTGCGGACTGGGCGCATTGACGCCCCAGGCAATGGCCTTCATAATGGGCTGAGCGAAGGCATTCGGGTCGGGCCGACGGGTCGGCTTGCCCGCTTGGGCAGCCTCGGCGTGCGTGGGCAGCCCGGAAAACGTACTGATCAGGGCCGCAGCCGTCAGCACTGTGCCACTTTGGATAATGAATTCTCGGCGTTTCATAATTTCAGGATTTTAGGGTGAACGGATCCGATTGACTTAAAAGGCAATCCCAATGTTCACTTTGGCCGACAGAAAAGTGTCGCTGTTGCTTCCGCGCGGGCCGATGTTCGTAATGGCTCCCTGAATGATGCCCACCTGCGGCAGCAGGTATAAATTGTACGAGCGTTTGGAGCGGAAACTGAACTTGTAGCCGGCATGGCCTTCCACCAGGACGGTGAAATTCTCGTAGTCTTTCCCGTCGATTTTGTTGTGCGTTCCCCGCGCCCAGCCCGTATCGACCTGCCCCTCGATGTGGAACCCTTTGAAGAGGTACTGCCGGTAGCCCGCCGTAAGGAGGTATTCGTCGATCTTATCGACGATGTTGTGGGTGACATTGGGGCGTAGGTAAACGCCAAGCAGTAAATCGCCATGTGCCGCATCGGGTCGCCCCACGATGGTTCGGGTGGCGCGAACCGTAATGATGTTGGCTTCCGGCACGAAGGGTACCAGCAAGTCGGCCTCGACCCCCCATTTTTTGGGTATAGGTTGATTGTATCGGCCATCGCCAGCCCCCTGCGCGTGGCTGTCGGGCGTTAGGGCGGTAAGTAAGAGAGAGGTAAACAAGGTCGAGAGTGCAACGGATAGCGTTTTCATGGTTATTGTGTTTTGTGTTTGGGCGCTGTCCAGTCGGCTGGCCATGATTAGCGCGGTGAATGTGATGGTTTGCTTTTTCATTGGTTTTAATTTTAGTTTAGTACAATGCAAAGTACCTGACAATAAAGTGCTTGCCGTTAGTACAAATGGTTGTTTGTTAGGTAAAAATCAGATTCCGCTTTCCCGGTACTGCGCCGGGCTGAACCCAGTTTGGGCCTTGAAGAACTTCACGAAATGGCTGTAGTCGGTGTAATTCAACTGGTAGGCGATTTCCTTCACCCCCACCTCCGAATTTTTCAGCATGGTTTTGGCGTGGATCATGAGTACCTCCTGAATGATTTCTTTGGCCGATTTGCCAAAATGGGAACGGGTGCTTTTATTCAGGAAAGCGGAGGTCACACCCAGCTTCTCGGCGTAGTACTGAACGGACTTCGCGGTCTGGTAGCCCTTCACCACCAGGCTTTTGAAGCGAGACGCCACCTCCACGTACTGAGCGAACGGATATTTATCGGGAAGGGAATCCGATCCCCCTTCGGCTTTTCCGTCCTGAATCACCCTTTTCAAAAACACGACCAAAACCTGCATGAGATTCTTGATGACCTGGATATTCTCCGCCCGCATGACTTTATGCTCGGCGAGCATCAACTCGTACAATCCCGCCAGGCGGTCGTACTGGCTTTTATCCATCTCACAAATCAACGGCTGGCTGTCGAACAAAAAACCGTAGCTGTCCGACCGGGAATTATCGACCAGCAAAGGCCCCAGAAAGTCCGCCTTGACATTGACGACGTAGCCGTCCCAATCGCCCGTTTTGGTCCATTCAATGATTTGGCCGGGTACGAAAACGATCAGCGAGCAGGTTTCGGAAACCAAACTCTTGTCGAACACCGACACTCTGGCGTTCAGCCGATTCACGATGGCAAACTGGTAGTAATTGGTTTTAAAAGGCCCCATCCGGTCCACTAGTCGCGGCCCCAGTTCATTGAAGCGGAAAATGTGGAAGTCGGGATGCCGGGAACGCACCAGGCCATTGCCGGCCCGGTAGTAGTCGTCGAACTCCCGATAGGTGGTGATGTCCATTATGGGGTACTTAATGCTGACACGTTTATTGCAGTTGCGGGACGGAGTTGCTCATTATACCAGCGCAGCGTCCTGGCCACCACCTCTTCCGGCTCGGTGTAGGGCAGCTCGAACCGCCGGGCAAAGCCCGTGTGATCCACCAGGTAGGGCTGCTCAAACTGGTAGCTCAACTCCACCAGTTCTTTGAGCAGCGGATTGAACAGACCCAGTACCCGCAACGTATTTTTGCCCGCGACCTGAATACGGGCTTTTTTGCCGGTTTGTTGCTCGAAGAGTCCCAGCCATTGGCGCGGCGTGATAGCAGGGGCGTTGGGAATGTGCCAGGCTTTGCCCAGCGCCTCCTCGCTTTCGCCCAGTTTCAGCAGTCCGGCGGCAAAGTCGTCGATGTAGGTGAAGGTGTGCGGCCTATCCGGGTTTCCTACCAGCGACACCTTCTTGCCGGCGTGGAGGGCGTTCAGGAAATCCAGCCCGAAGAACCCTTTGGTGATGCGCGGGCCGATGAAGTCGGAGGCGCGGCCGATGGTGGCCCGCACCTTTCCGGCCTCGTGGGCCGCCAGCAGCAGGGAGGCCGTCCTCGCCCGCACCCCGCCTTTTTTGGTGTCGGCCAGGTAAGGGGCATTTTCCATCATCGGTTTTCCCAGGGTGTTGCCGTAGGCGTACATATTGTCGCCGAACACCAGCCGCGCCTTACTGCCGCTCATCGCTTCTACGAACGCCCCCATCATGGGTTCGTAGAAGGTATCCCAATGCTGGTAAAGCACATCCAGCGCAATAAAGACCACCGTGGCGTCCGCCGTGACTTGCTCGATTTGCCGGGCGTCGGTGGCATCGGCCTGCACCAGCGTCACGCCGGTGGGGAGCGGCGCTTTCGTTTGGCCGCTCCGGTTGACCAGGCGGATTGGCTCCCCTTTTTCGTGGAGTTTTTCCATGAGAGCCAACCCGAGTTGGCCCGTTCCGAATAGTACATTCATGTTTTTTTTGTTAAAATTATTTTTGATTGAAAATTGTCGCCTCGCTTACGGGTGAATGGGCGTCAGAAGGAATAAATAAGGTTGAGCGCCACCTGCCCGCTGCGAAGCATCTGGTCGCCGAGGCGGTCGATGGTGCCGTTGCGCGACGAACCCTCGTACTCTGCTTCCAGGCTCAAAGCCCCGCGCCGCACGGGCAGAGAGTACCCGATGCTCCCGGTCAGCGTGGTGCCGACCGCAAACTGGTGGACGTAGGCGTTGGTCGTTTCGTTGGCGCGTTTGGTCGTCAGTTGGCCGAACCCGACCCCCGCCCGGCCGTACAGCCCCCGATTGAATTCGCGGCTGACGTAGTACTTGGCTGAGGCCGACAGGTTGTAGTAGTTGAAGAAATAGCTGTCGCCGAAGTCGCCCGTCACGCTGGTTGCGATCGAACCCTTGATGCGCGAACCGACGCCCAGCCCCTTCCACTTTTGTGGCGCGTAGTAGAACGCCATCATCAGGTTGGAGGTGATGCCGGGGTCGAACATGCCGCCCAAAGCATCGTTGAGCAGCGTCTTGGTGTCGCCCAGGAAGAGCGTTTGCCCGAAGCCCAGCCCAAACTCGCCATACACGGGCTGCTTGGCATCCTGGGCGCTGGCGAATAACGTGGCCAGCAGAAAAGCGGCGGTGAAGATTGTCTTTTTCATCTTTGTACTGTTTGGGTTGTGAACAACAAATTGAACAGTACAAAGGTCGGCCGGGCCGCTTCCCTAAAAATTGACTTGGGTTAGGGTTTTCGCTGCTGGTCAAATATACGTTTGCGGATGCGGCTGAGGCTTTCGGGCTCGATTCCCAGGTAGGAGGCGATGTAACGCAGGGCCACCCT
>NZ_JBGSXF010000483.1:0-9063 GCF_041751555.1 Persicitalea sp.
AATGGAGCGTGGTATGAAAAAACTATTGGTGAAATATCTGGGAATTCTTCTCTTCGGCTTGATCACACTTGACTTGTCGGCTCAGGAACTGGACTGCACTGTGACCCTCAACTACGATCAACTCGTGGCGCAGCAGAAGACCGACGAGCAGGCTATGAACCAACTCAGGACGTACATCAGCGAGTTTATGAACAACACTCGCTGGACAAACGACCAGTTCACGCCTGAGGAACGGATTGGTTGTAAACTCAATGTCAACCTGATTCGCTCGCTTAGTCAGGGGGTTTACGAAGCCAATGCGCAGTTAATCGTCACCCGGCCTGTGTTCAACTCTACCTACGAATCGGTGTTGTTTAGTTTCGTGGATCGTAATTTCAGCTTCAAGTTTCTGCCTAACACACCCATGTTCTTCAACGAGAACAATTACACCGACGAGCTACCTTTTGCTTTGGCATTTTACGCTTACGTGGTGCTGACGATGGATTACGATTCATTTAGTAAGACGGGCGGCAATCCGTATTTGCAGAAAGCGTTCAATCTGGCCAATCTGGCCACTAATTCCTCCCCTTTCCCCAAAGCCTGGAAGGCTGATCGCGACGCCCGCAATCGCTACGCGCTGGTGGAAAATTTGATGAGCCAGCAGTTCCTGCCGTTCCGTGAAGGAGTGTACAACTACCATCGCCTGGGTTTGGACACAGCCACCGAAACGCCGGGATTGGCCCGCAAAAAGGGAATGGAATTGTTGGTGACAGCCAAACAAGCCGCTCAACTTCGACCTGGAGCAGTATTGCTGAACTCATTCTTCGACGCTAAGTCGGAGGAATTCTACAACCTCATGCGTGAGGCATCACCGGATGACCGTCAGGAAGCTTTCAAACTACTTTCTTTACTCGACCCTACCAAAACGGAACTTTACAGGAAGTTGATTCAATAACTTACAATGTTCCTTCATAAACTTTCACCGCCGGGCCGATCAGGTAAATATCGTCGAATTGCAAGGGTTCTGTTTCACGAAAGGCTACTTGAAGCTCCCCGCCTACCGTATCGATTTTGACCGGGCTTTCCCAGCCAAAATGCGCGTGGGAAGACAGGGCGCAAGCCGTGACACCAGTGCCGCAAGAGTAGGTTTCATCTTCTACGCCACGCTCGTAGGTTCTCACTTTCAAATGATTGGGTGATCTTACCTCCACAAAATTGACATTGGTACCGCCACGCGGTCCATAGGTTTCATTGTTGCGAACAGCCCGACCTATACTCACGACTTCGGTCGTATCCACATTATCAACGTAAGCAACGTAGTGTGGAGATCCGGTGTCGACAAAGTCATAGGTTTCGTGTTTTTCCAAACCCTTGACCGGACTCATCATTAAGTGGATTAATTCAGGCGTAGCCGTAGCCTCGTGCGGCCCGTCCACGGCCAGGAAGGTAGTTTTCTCAGAAAAAATGCCCAAATCGTGGGCAAAGCGAACGGTACAGCGTCCACCGTTGCCGCACATGCTGCCCTCACCGCCATCGGCATTGAAATACACCATCTTGAAATCATACCCCTGCGCGTTACGTAGCAGAATTAGCCCGTCGGCTCCGATACCAAAGCGGCGGTGGCACAGCCGCGCGATTTTTTCTCTTGACAAAGAAAAAGTCTCCGTCCGGTCGTCGATTAGAATAAAATCGTTGCCAGTGCCTTGATATTTATGGAAGTTCAAAGTCTATGAGTTTATGAGTGCGAACGAGCACCGCATGAGAAATGATGAGTCAGTCGCTATCCTTTCTTTCTGAGCAATTCTGTTTTCCATGGCAATTTATACAAAAAGCCCCGTTGGAAAAATTCCGGCGGGGCTTTTTGATTGAGATGAAAAAACTCATAAACTCATGCACTCATAAACTATTTCGTAGTTTTCAACTCCTTAATCCTCGCAGCCTTACCCTGACGACCACGTAGGTAGAAGAGGCGGGCGCGGCGGACTTTACCGCGGCGGAGGAGTTCGATTTTGGCAATGCTGGGGGAAAGAATCGGGAAAATACGCTCGACGGCAATACCGTTGGATATTTTGCGAACCGTGAAGGTTTCGCCCGCGCTGTTGGGGTTGCGGCGCTGCATAACGGTTCCCTGGTACAATTGAAGGCGCTCTTTACCGCCTTCGCGGATTTTTACGTGTACTACAATGGTGTCGCCCGATTTGAAATCGGGATACTCGGACTTACGGTCTTCATTCGTAGCCTCAACGAGTTTAATCAGTTCGCTCATGACGATTTTTGAAAATAAATTAGGTAAAGAACTATTCTCAGCGGACGGGGTGACGCCCCTTCATTCGAAACAGCCCTGCGAAAAACGAGTGCAAAAATAGACCTATTTTCCGGTATATGAAAGGTTTTGTTAGATTTACAAAATGAAAATACTCGCCGCCTCCCAAATCCGCGACCTTGACGCGCACACCATTCAGCAACAACCCATTAGCTCGCTCGATCTGATGGAACGTGCCTCGCGGGCTTTTGTCCGCTGGCTCTGCGCCCGGTTCGACAACCGCCAACCGCTCGTTTTTTTCTGTGGAAAGGGCAATAACGGTGGCGACGGCCTGGCCATCGCCCGCCTCCTTTCGTCCAAAGGTTACGGCGTGGCAGTGTACGTGGTGAATTATACGGACAAGACTTCCGACGATTTTTCCAAGAACCTCGAACGGCTGAGGGAACACTTGTCGATTCATTACATAAAGAATAAGGAAGACCTCCCTAAATTAACGGGCGACGAACTACTGATTGATGCCCTGTTGGGGTCGGGGCTTTCGCGCCCGGCGGAGGGTTTGCTGGCAACAGTAATTGATACGATGAACGAAAGTCCGGCGCGGGTCATTTCGGTGGACATCGCCAGCGGCTTATACATGGATAAGATCAACGATGAGGACGACGCTATTGTCCGGCCCGACTACACGGTGAGTTTCCAACTACCCAAGCTGGCGTTCATGATTCCGCACAATGATCCGTTCGTCGGTGATTGGCAAGTAGTTAATATTGGTTTAAGCGAAGCGTTCATTCAGGAAACGGAAACGCCCTATTTTTTTACAGATAAAAAAAGCGCGAAGAAATTGATTCGCGACCGGGAGAAGTTTTCGCATAAGGGTACTTTCGGCCATGCCCTGCTGCTGGCGGGTAGTCACGGCAAAATGGGTGCGGCTCAACTCTGTGGTGGAGCCTGTCTGCGTTCGGGCGTAGGGCTACTGACGATGCACGTAGCGGGTTGCGGCTACGAGATCATCCAGATCGCACTGCCCGAGGCAATGTGTTCGGTAGATATTCACGAAAAGATGTTGACGACTTTGCCAGAATTGGACGCCTGTTCAGCGATTGGCGTCGGGCCGGGATTGGGCAAAGAGCCACAAACTCTGCAGATGCTGGAAGAGTTGCTCGACCAGGCTAAAGTACCGATGGTGTGGGACGCCGACGCTCTGAACTTACTTTCTGAAAATCCTGAACTACTCAAAAAACTACCCGACAACACGATCATTACGCCGCATCCGAAAGAATTTGAGCGCTTGGCCGGGAAAAGCGAAGATGATTATGCTCGTCTGGAGTTAGCCCGCGATTTTGCCAGAGAGCATAGGTTGATCGTTGTCTTAAAAGGCGCGCACACTGCGGTAGTTTTCCCTGACAGTACTGTGTACTTCAATGCTACGGGTAACGCAGGGATGGCTACGGGTGGTACGGGCGATGTACTTACGGGCATACTCACCTCGCTCCTTGCGCAGAAATACGAGCCTCGTAATGCAGCCCGGCTGGGAGTTTATCAGCACGGCATCGCTGGCGATCGTGCCGCCAAAGCACGCACCAAAGTGTCGATGATTGCCTCGGATATTGTGGAAAATCTGGGGTGGTAGTTGCGGAAATGCCCAAGAGAAACGACCGTTCGATAAGTTTTGGGGATTTTTCTGGCCTGTTTCCAACCATTCTACAACTGGAACGATCTTGTTTGCGTAAATTCAATACGAGTTTTGTTACTCGTCCACGCATTAGAACAATATCCACCATGAAACAGACCTTACCTCGCAACTGGGGCGGATTGAACTCAGAAAAGAAAGACCACAAGTTTTTCCTCGATCAGGCATTCGTAATGGGCGGACTGGCCGTCCTTATCTTCTCCTACATTATTTTTCGCTTCATTTTTCCTTTGCTGGAAAAAGGCGTCCTCTGGTAGGCTCAACTGAGTAGTTGAAAAGTCGCCCAAGCTGAAACATAGGCCAGCACCATCGTGTACACGAGTTGCACCATCGGCCATTTCCAGCCGTGCGTTTCGCGATATACAATCGCCAGCGTACTCATGCACATCATGGCGAATACGTAGAACATTAGTAATGAAAAAGAAACCGCCGGGGTGTACATTGGTCCACCCGTTTGGGGGTTTCTTTCTTTTTGCAGCCGCTCCCGGATCGTTACGGCGTCCTCACTCGCCTCACCACCAATACTATATATGGTGGACATTGTTCCCACGAATACTTCTCGGGCGGCGAATGAAGTAATGAGCGCAATCCCAATTTTCCAATCGTAGCCAAGCGGAGCGATGGCCGGTTCGATGAATTTTCCGAAACGTCCGGCGTAGGATGTCTCTAACTGCGCTGACGCCACGGCAGCTTCGCGGACTTGCGGTGCGGCGTTGGCCATTTCTTGTAGCGTCTGCTCCTCCGCTCTCTCCATGCTATCGCCTGGTCCGTAGCTGGCCAAGACCCAGAGAATAATGGAAATGGCAACGATAATTTTTCCAGCCTCCAGTACAAATGATTTTACGCTGTCGTACATCGTAATTCCCAGATGGCTCCAGCGTGGCCACTTGTAAGTAGGCATTTCCAGAATAAAGTAGCTCGGCTCACGGCGCGGCACGAAAATCGAAAATAGCCATGCCGAACCCAAGGCTCCAATTAAGCCCAACAAATAAAGTCCCAATAGTACTAAGCCCTGCAAATTTAGAATGCCCAGCACCGCTTCATCCGGCACAACCAGCGCGATAAGAATAGTATAAATCGGCAGCCGCGCCGAGCAACTCATCAGCGGCGTAACCAAAATAGTCAACAGCCGCTCGTAAGGATTATTAATGCTGCGCGTGGTCATGATGGCGGGAACAGCGCAGGCCACGCCCGAAATCAGTGGTACCACGCTGCGACCATTCAGGCCGAATTTTCGCATCAGCTTGTCCATAATAACCATCACCCGAGCCATGTAACCCGACTCTTCCAGCAAACCCACCAAGCCAAATAAAAAGGCGATTTGGGGTATGAAAATGATGACTCCGCCGATGCCCGCCATGAGTCCATCGGTAAGCATATCATTCAAGACGCCTTGTGGGAGCGCGTACTTCGTCCATTGGATGGCGTTTGCCGTAGCTTGATCGATCCAGTCCATCGGATATTCTGCCCAGGCAAAGACCGCCTGGAAGATGATTAGCAGTACAAATAGAAAAGCTACGTAACCCCAGAACGGGTGCAGTAAAACCCTGTCCAGTCGTCGCGTCCAGGCGGGTTGTTCACTATCACCCTGAGTAGTAACGGCCTTCTGCACCAAAGGCCGCAATCGCTCGTAGCGGGTGATGGTTTCATAAGCCAGAAAATCGGTCTTATCGAAGTTATGTTTGGCGATCAGACCATCGAGTTGTTCCCGTTGGCCCTGATTCAGAAAAGTAAACGAATCATGCTGGCAGATGTACTGAAGCGCCAGGTAGTTATTGTCGAGTTGGTATTCCTTTTTAACCGCCTGAATTATGTCCAATTGTTTTTCAGCGGGATCTAAAAAATAGGCCGAAACAAGACTATCGGTCATTTTCACGCTCTGAATCGCTTCCCGCAGGCGATCAATGCCTTCGCCAGTGCGAGCGTTGATTTTTACCACTGGTACTTGCAACTGCATTGCCAGCTGCACGGCGTTGACTTTAAGCTTCATGCTATCGGCCACGTCCAGCATGTTGAGGGCCAGTACCGTCGGCAACCCTAAATCAGCAATTTGGGTGAATAGCAGCAGGTTCCGCTGCAAGTTAGAGGCATCGGCCACAACTACCACCGCGTCGGGATGGTCGGAGTGTTGCGGATTGGCCAGAATATCCACCGCCACCTGTTCGTCCCGCGATTTAGGATAAATGCTGTAAATGCCGGGAAGATCAATTAGGGTCGCTTCGGCAAGAGTTAACGTGTCGCCCGAAGCAGAATCATCAGCAGAAACGGAAAAACGAAGAGTTCCGGTTTTTTTCTCGACAGTGACACCGGGAAAGTTGCCGGTTTTCTGGCGTAAGCCCGTCAGTTGATTGAATAGCGTAGATTTGCCGGAGTTGGGGTTGCCGATGAGGGCAATTTTGCGGGGAGCGGGTTTCAATTCAATGCGTCACCAAATAAAAATACAGGAGATCAAATTTACTCTACCACAATACTGGCGGCTTCGTTGCGGCGTAATGAAAGACAGTAACAGCCTCCTACGCGCACACAAATCGGGTCACCAAAGGGAGCTACTGCGTCTAAACGCACCTCACAACCGGGCAAACAGCCCATTTCAAGCAACTTCAACGACATGTCCCGGTCATTAAACGACTTGATGACGGCACTTTCTCCCTTTTTGAGATCGGCGACGTTGCGAGTGAGTAGCATAGCTTATTTAGATTTAATATAATTAAACACAAAGAAAGTGCATAGGCGCCAATTTATCAAATGATTTTTATCATGTTTTTTATTTGTCGCGCGTTTATGCCGTAGTTTTGCGGGCAGATGCTCGAACTGAAGACTCTCATCTGGAAAGAAATAGCCCTCGAATGGCGGCAGCGTTACGCACTGAGCGGAATGCTGCTTTACGTTGGGAGTACGATCTTTATTTGTTATCTAAGTTTCAAGGTGAATCAGAGTTCGCTGACACCCATCGTTTGGAACACGCTGTTTTGGATTATCCTGCTCTTTACAGCGGTAAATGCCATTGCTAAGAGTTTTGCGCAGGAGCGGTTCGGGCGTTTGCTTTACTATTATACGATCGCAAGTCCGCGGGCCATCATCGTTTCAAAGATCATTTACAATTCCCTTCTGATGCTCGTTCTGGCGGGAATTGGTTTTGGGTTTTATGTGTTTGTGATGGGAAACCCGGTGATCGATTTAGGGCTATATATTATAAGTATTGTTCTGGGCTCGCTAGGGTTTGCCTCGGTGCTGACGCTGGTGGCGGGAATCGCCTCTAAAGCTGACAACAGTGCGACGTTAATGGCGGTACTCAGTTTCCCGATTATTCTGCCGATGCTGCTGATGGTAATGAAGTTAGCCAAGAACGCCCTCGATGGCCTGGACCGTAGCGTTAGCCTGGACGAAATTAGCACACTGTTGGCCATTGATGCCATCGTGATCGCACTGTCATATATGTTGTTTCCTTATTTGTGGAGGAGTTGATTTTAATTTTGAATGATAGAATGAGTGAATGATAGAATATTGCTTTCGCCAAATTATTCTATCATTCACTCATTCAAAATTCTATCATTGATTCTATGAAAAAAGCCTGGTGGAAAATTCTGACGGTAGTAATTCTTTACTACGTCCTTTTTCAGGGATTGCTGGGGACGGTACCCCGGCAGCCGATTTTGAACGAGACGATTCGGAATCTGTATTTCCACGTCACGATGTGGTTTGCCATGATCGTGATGTTGCTGGTATCGATGATTTTTGCCATTCGGTACTTGCGTTCCAGCAACGTCATCGACGACGATAAATCGGCAGCATTTGCGAAAGTGGGTGTCATGTTCGGTATCTTGGGGTGCGTGACGGGTTCGCTTTGGGCTAATTTTACCTGGGGGGAGCCGTGGCCCAACGATCCCAAGCTCAACAGCGCGGCGGTCGGAATGCTGATCTATTTTGCTTATTTGCTACTGAGAAGTTCATTCGATGATGAACAGCGACGCGCCCGCATCTCGGCGGTGTACAATATCTTTGCATTTGCCATCTTTATGCCTTTGATTTTTGTGCTACCCCGCCTGACCGATTCGCTGCATCCCGGTAACGGTGGCAACCCAGGTTTCAGTTCGATAGATCTCGACGGTCGGATGCGAATGGTCTTTTACCCTGCCATCATTGGCTGGATTCTGCTGGGAACCTGGATCACCAGTATCCGTTATCGGTTAAAGATAGTTCAGCGGGAGCAGGAGGAGCGCGTGTCGGAAACCTCCGGGGTCATGATGAACGAATAAACGAGGTACCCCGAGCGATCACAAATAATTGTTACAGAGAATGGTTTTCACGTTTAGAAGTTCTATGAAACGTCTTTTTTTCTTTTTCTTGGTTTTTACCTTCACCTCCTTAAACCTCTTTGCGCAACAGGGGGTTGATACAGAGGTGGCGATGGCTGATCAAATGCGGGCCGATGGGAAAATTTGGGTAGTTGTGGGCGTTATTGCGCTTATCTTTGCCGGAATAATTACCTACCTCGTTCGTTTGGACAGTAAGTTGACCAAAGTAGAAAAAGAGTTAAATATTAGGTAGGACATTGGGTATTAGATTTCTAAGTAGTCCACCATCCAATACCAAAAATCAAATAACCATGAAAAAGTCCCATATTTTCGGAATTGGCATTATTGCGGTCGCGATTGCCATTATTGTCTCTACGGCGGGCGATGCAAGTACGTACGTCAATTTTACTCAGGCTGAGCAGTTGGCTATGAACGGAAACGATGGTAGCATCCACGTGGTCGGCACGCTGAAAAAAGACGCCTCGGGAGAGATTCAGGAAATGGCCTATAAGCCAGAGATCGACCCCAACTACTTTGTGTTTACGTTACTGGATAATGACAACCGTGCTCAGAAAGTAGTTTACCGCAGCCCTAAGCCGCAGGACTTCGATAAGTCGGAGCAGGTGGTTGTGATTGGCAAGATGGAGCAGGATCATTTTGAAGCCGAGAAAATCTTGCTCAAATGCCCGTCCAAATACAACAACGAGAAACTAGAAACGACTGAATACCAAGCCGCCCAACTATGATTCATACCGCCTACGGCGACGCTGGTCGCTTGTTCGTGATCGTTGCTTTTGTGTCGGCCCTCGTCGCGACTTTTGCCTATTTCAAGTCCGTCA
>NZ_JBGSXF010000484.1:0-4937 GCF_041751555.1 Persicitalea sp.
GACTTACCTGAAAGAGTTCGGCGACGAATTCGTCAGCATCGAACTGATGTTATTAGGAGTGCTGAGTGGCAAGGATGCCGTCCCTAAGTTGATGAAGGACGCCGGATTCAAGGAAAAAGAATTAAAAGAAGCTATTAAAGAATTGAGAGGAAAAAACAATCCCGTGAAAGATCAAAACGCCGAAGCTAAGTACCGTTCCCTGGAACGCTATAGCAAAAACCTGAACGAACTGGCGCAAGCTGGAAAAATCGACCCTGTGATCGGCCGCGACGAGGAGATTCGCCGCGTACTGCAGATTCTGAGCCGCCGCACCAAGAACAATCCGATCCTGATCGGTGAGCCGGGCGTCGGTAAAACAGCCATCGTGGAAGGGCTTGCCCAGCGCATCCTGCAGGGTGACATTCCCGAGAATTTGAAATCCAAGATTATTGTCTCGCTCGACATGGGACTGCTCATTGCTGGGGCCAAGTACAAGGGCGAGTTTGAGGAACGTCTCAAATCGGTCATCAAAGAAGTGACTGACTCCGAAGGCGAAATCATTTTATTTATTGATGAAATACACACCCTCATTGGTGCGGGCGGTGGCGGAGAGAGTGCCATGGATGCGGCCAATCTGTTGAAACCTGCTTTGGCGCGGGGGGAACTACACGCCATCGGGGCCACGACGCTGAAAGAGTACCAGAAGTACATGGAAAAGGATAAGGCGCTGGAACGCCGCTTCCAAGTCGTGACGGTGGATGAGCCCTCCGTGACCGACGCCATCAGTATTCTGCGCGGCATCAAGGACAAGTACGAACTGCACCACGGGGTGCGCGTTCAGGACGATGCCGTCATCGCCGCCGTGGAGCTTTCCAACCGCTACATCAGCGACCGCTTCCTGCCCGACAAAGCCATCGACCTGATGGACGAAGCCGCTTCCAAGCTGCGGCTCGAAATGGATAGTGTACCCGAAGAGCTCGATGAGCTGAACCGCCGCATTATGCAGTTGGAGATCGAGCGCGAGGCCATCCGCCGCGAAGACAACAAGGACAAGGAAACCGTCCTGAACAAAGATATCGCCGACCTCAGCGAGGAGCGCGACGCTCTGAGGGCCGAGTGGGAAAACGAAAAAGGCGTGGTGAACGAAATCCGCGCTTTGAAGGAATCCCTCGACCACATGAAGCTGGAAGCTGAGCAGGCTGAGCGTTCCGGCGACTTTGGCAAGGTAGCCGAGATTCGCTACGGCCGCATTCCCGAAGCGCAACAGAAACTAGACGAGTTGCAAAAAGCCGAAGGTGACCGCCGCCTTATGCAGGAAGAAATTGGAGCCGAAGACATCGCCGAGGTAGTTGCGAAGTGGACAGGCATTCCCGTCCAGAAGATGCTGCAAAGCGATCGCGAGAAACTACTGCACCTGGAAGACCGCCTGCACCAGCGCGTAGCCGGGCAGAACGAAGCCATCGAGATGGTTTCCGACGCCGTGCGCCGCAGCCGCGCGGGCTTGCAGGACGCAAAGCGGCCCATCGGTAGTTTTCTCTTCCTCGGCCAAACGGGCGTGGGTAAGACGGAGCTGGCCAAAACGCTGGCCGAGTACCTGTTCAACGATGAGAACGCCATCGTGCGCATCGACATGAGTGAGTACCAGGAGCGCCATGCGGTGAGTCGCCTCGTGGGCGCACCTCCCGGCTACGTGGGCTACGATGAAGGCGGCCAACTCACCGAAGCCGTGCGCCGCAAGCCGTACAGCGTGATTCTGCTGGACGAGATCGAAAAGGCGCATCCCGACGTCTGGAATATTCTACTGCAAGTACTTGACGAGGGGCGCCTTACCGACAACAAAGGCCGGGTCGCTAATTTCAAGAACACGATCATCATTATGACTTCCAACATGGGTAGCCATATCATTCAGGAGAAGTTTGCCGAGGACGAAGGCTGGAACCACAGTCTGATTATTGAGGAAACCAAGCAAGCCGTGCTGGAACTGCTGAAAGCTTCCGTGCGGCCCGAATTCCTGAATCGCATCGACGAGATTGTCCTTTTCGAGCCGCTGACTCGGGAGAATATTCGCAAGATCGTGGATATCCAGTTCAAGGGCATTCAGAAAATGCTGGCCGAGCAGGGCATCACCCTCGACGCCACCGACGAATCCCTGACTAAACTAGGCGAAGAAGGTTTCGATCCGGCTTTCGGCGCGCGCCCCTTGAAAAGGGTGCTGCAACGGAGCATCCTTAACGAATTGTCTAAGGGGATTCTTAGCGGGCAGGTCGCCAAAGATGCCGTCATCATGATGGAGTTGAACGATGCCGGGGAAATTTCTTTTGAGAATGTGAGCGGCGGAGTGGAGATTTAGATAGTTAAACTTTCTTGCAAACTACCTTTTACAAACGCTGGCGGAGTATCTAATGCTCCGTCAGCGTTTTGCGTATGAAATACCGGCTAATTCTCAGATTGATTCCCCTGCTACTTTTTTCTGTGATTGCAGCTTGCCAGAGCGAGCGGGACTCAGGGAGCAGGAAGCAGAAAACCGTCGAAACGCTGGCCGACCTGGGTGCGCTGCCGCTGGAGGTGGTTCACCCGAACGATAATCCCACGAGTAAGGAAAAGGTGGAATTGGGTAGGTTGCTTTTTTACGACCCGATTTTGTCAGGAAGCAGAGACGTGGCCTGCGCAACCTGCCACCAGCCGGAGTTCAACTACGCCGAGTTCATGGAAACGTCCATTGGGGTCAATGGCATGGGAAACGGCAGCAAGCGGCGGTTTCTGGCTCCGAACGACATTCCGTTTACCAAGCGTAATTCGCAAAGTGTACTCAACACGGCCTTCAACGGCATCGCCAACGGCCAGCCTTATCACGCCGAGTCGGCCCCGATGTTCTGGGATCTTCGAGCCAAAAGCCTGGAGGAGCAGGCGCTACTGCCCATCGCAACGCTGGAAGAAATGCGCGGCCACGGCGTGAGCGAGGAAAATATCCTGGCGGAAGTGATGGACAGAATCAGAAAAGTACCCGAATATCGGCAACGATTCGCGGCAGTTTTTGCCGAAGAAACGAATCTCGTCACCGAAAAAAATCTCGGCAAAGCCATTGCCGCCTTCGAGCGAACACTCATTGCCAACAATTCCCGCTTCGACCAGTACATGCGCGGCGACAGTAACGCGCTGTCGATGAGCGAGAAAGACGGGCTGAGGTTGTTCCTAAAAACGGGCTGCGCCAAGTGCCACAACGGCCCGATGCTCTCTGACTTCAAACTCCACACGCTGGGTGTCCCGGATTCTCATAATCTAAAAGAATCAGATGCGGGTGCCAACGGCGACTACGCTTTCCGCACCCCTAGTTTGCGCAATCTGCGCTATACTGCCCCATACATGCACAGCGGCAAGTTCGCTAATCTGCAACAGGTGCTGCAATTTTATGAAGATATTTCAGGCGGTAAAACCCCTAACCCGAAGGTCAGGGAGGAACAAATGGATACGCTGGCTACGGATATGAACGTCAATTTCAAAGATATTTCCCGCATTGTGGAATTCCTGAACTCACTAAATGACGACGACTTTGACAAGACAGTACCGGAAAAGGTGCCTAGTGGCTTGAAAGTCAAAGGGAATCTTGACTAGGGGTAGGAAATACAACGATGGGCGCGTGTAGGATGGCACGTGATTTTTAACTGGGGAAGGCAATTACCAACCATTCAACAGACAAAATCATGGAAAATGCCCTTAATAAAATGAAAGTAGCTATCCTAGTGACCGATGGCTTTGAACAAGTAGAATTAACCAAACCCCGCGAAATGCTCGATGCGCAAGGGGCCACAACCCACGTAATTTCGCCTCAAAGAGATGAGGTGAAAGCCTGGAACAGCACCGACTGGGGCCAAACTGTAAAAGTAGACGTGCCACTAGATAGCGCCCGCCCTGACTATTACGATGCCCTGCTGCTGCCCGGTGGCGTAATGAATCCCGATTCGCTTCGCACCAATAAGGACGCCGTGGCTTTCGTAAAAGCGTTTTTCGATGCTAGGAAACCTGTTGCCGCCATTTGCCACGGCCCGCAACTACTTATCGAAGCCGATGTTGTGAAAGGACGCAAGCTTACCTCCTACCCTTCCCTGCAAACGGATCTAAAAAATGCCGGCGCTGAGTGGGTCAACGAGGAAGTAGTTTCTAGCGACGGACTCGTGACGAGTCGAAAGCCCGATGATATTCCTGCTTTCAACAAGGCAATCGTGGAGTTATTTAGTCAGCAATCGGTAGAAGCCTAGAACAGCCTTCCTTCGCTTGTTGAGCGCCGACAGGGTTTTAAAATCCTGTCGGCGTTTTTTGTTTAATGCTCCAAAATTTCTTCAACAATATGCTCCTCCTCGACCTGATCGGATAGGTGCATCTTCACATCGTCCAATTCGCCTTCCCAGCGAGCGATAACCGTCGTGGACAGGCAATTGCCAATTACATTGACCGACGTCCGGGCCATATCCATCAATTCGTCGATACCCATTATGAGGAAAACGGGCCACTCGGGGAGACCAAAATTGGCCACCGAACCCAGCAGAATCACCAATGTCGCACGCGGAATACCGGCCACGCCCTTACTGGTAAGCATGAGCATAAAGACCATCGCGATTTGTTGCCCTATGGGAAAATCGATGCCCGACGCCTGGGCCACAAAAATCGTCGCCAGCGACAGGTAGAGCGTCGAGCCGTCGAGATTAAAGCTGTATCCCGTCGGAATGACGAACGACACGATCTGCCGTGGCACACCAAATGCTTCCATTTTTTCCATTGCCTTGGGCAAAGCTGCTTCCGAACTGGTCGTGGCAAAGGCAATCGACACGGGTTCGGCGATCTGCTTGGCGAACTTGATGATCGGTACCTTGGCGATCAGCGCCACGGGCACCAGCACCAGCAGAATGAAAGCGATTAGGGCGCAGTAGAGTGTCACGAGCAGCATCGCCAGGTTTTGCAGC
>NZ_JBGSXF010000485.1:0-2787 GCF_041751555.1 Persicitalea sp.
CCGGGCCAAGAACATTCAGCTAAGCTACACACTACCCGTTGCCCTCAGCAGCAAGATCGGAATGAGCCGGGCACAGATATACGTTTCGGGCATGAATCTCTTCGAGGTAACCAAGATTCGCAAGCCACTCGACCCCGAGACTATCCAAACGCCGACCATCGAGTACCCGATGCAGCGGATTGGCACGGTGGGGATCAATGTTTCATTTTAATCAGTTGACAGTTGACAATGGACAGTTGATAGTGCCTTTGTCAAATCAACGAATCAACATATAAATATGAAAAAGAACCTATTTAATTACAGCTTCGCACTGGCAGCTACGTTCCTGCTGAGCGGTTGCAACGACGATTTGCTGGAAAAGTATCCGTTGGATCAAATCACCAACGAGACTTTCTGGAATACGGAGAACGACCTGGCGGTCTATAATACTACGTTGTACAACCAGGTACGGAATGACGAGCAGATACCGATCATGATGGGGCACAGAGACGGCTTCAATAGCCACTTCGGCAGTATCTGGCAACAAGATGAACTGTCGGACAATATGGCACCGCGCGAGCCGCGCCACGTCTTTTTCCAGGAGATCCGCGCGGGCAAACACAACATTCCTTCCAATCCCGATTGGTTTGGGTATCAGGGCTGGAACTTCGTGCGCACCGTCAATGTGGGCATGGCCAATTACAACAAAGCGGCCATTCCGCAGGCGACCAAAGACAGGTACATCGGCGAAGCCCGGCTTTTCCGGGGCTGGTTCTACGCCGAGAAAGTGGCTAAATACGGCGACGTACCCTACGTGGACCGCGAATTGAGTGTCGATTCGGAGGAACTGTATGCTGCCCGTATGCCCCGCAAGGAAGCCATGCAAAAAATACTGGCCGATCTGAACTTTGCCGTTGAAAAACTACCCGCCAACTGGGGCGACGGCAATGCACCGGGCCGCATTAACCGCTGGGGTGCCCTGCTGGTGAAGGCGCGCGTGTGTCTATACGAAGGTACTTTCAACAAGTACCACGGCGCGGGCGAGTCGAAGATGTGGCTCGAAGAAGCCGCCAAAGCCGCCAAAGAGTTGATTGAAAAAGGCCCGTATCGTCTCTACAACACTGGAAACCCAAGCTCCGATTACAACGCTTACCACCGCATCCTCGATCTGACGGGCAACCCCGAAGTAATCTCGTGGCGTAAGTACAAACTGGGTATCATCACCAACAACGTACAGGGATATTTCAACTATACGGGTGGTGCCACTAAAAGCTTCGTAGAGGACTACCTTTGTACCGACGGACTGCCCATTTCGCTCTCGCCGCTATACAAGGGCGACGAGAAGTTTGAGGACGCGTTTGAGAACCGCGACCCACGTATGCGTCAAACTGTCCTGCATCCGGCCGATACGAAAAAGTACAACTACCATCTCGGTGACGGACGTACCTACCCCCGCCTGCTAGGCGTTCCGGGCGGCGGTTTCCAGACCACTACGGGCTATCATATCATAAAGCATTATAACGCCGACGATATGATTGGTAAAGCCTTCAACACGAGCGAGTCGCCCGCGATCACGCTGCGTTTGGCCGAGGCGCTGCTCATTTATGCCGAGGCGCAAGCCGAATTGGGCATTATCACGCAGGGCGACCTGGACATCTCGATCAACAAGCTGCGCGACCGCGTGAAGATGCCGCCTATGGTGTTGAGTAACATTCCAGTCGATCCGCGTTACACGAAAGACGGAATTTCGCCGCTCATCGCCGAAATCCGCCGCGAGCGCCGCATCGAGATGTTCATGGAAGGACTGCGTTACGACGACCTGAAACGCTGGAAACAAGGCAAGAAGCTGGAAGTTCCGGCGATGGGCATCCGCTGGAGTGCTGATGCACAAGCTCGCTTTAAGGGTACGACCATGCAGACCTCCACCGACCCCGTGTCCGGCAAAGTGTACATCGATGTGTACAAAGGCACCGACTGGGCTGTTCCCGTCTTCGACGAAGCCAAGCATTACCTCTGGCCGATTCCGCTCAATTCGCTGGCCCAGAATCCCGCCATCAAGCAAAATCCGGGCTGGGAGTGAGGTTAATTTTGAATAAGTGATTGAGTGAATGATAGAATATTGCTTTTGCCAGCTAACGTCTATTCTATCATTCTAACATTCAATCATTGTATAAAAAACAAAGCCGCCGCGATAGCATTAGAAATGCTGTTACGGCGGCTTTGTTCTTCATGATTGTCAGATTCTTGTCTTTATGAAAATTATAAAAAATGCGTTCGCTCTCTGGCTGTTCGCCGCAATTGTATTTTGTTACAAGCCACTTTACGCGCAAACGGTACCCGACCCACCCGCACAGCATCCGCGTATTTTGCTAATGGCAGGGGAGGAGGAACAGATTCAAAAGTCCATTGACTCCGATCCGCTTTGGCGAAAAATGCATCAAACAATTCTGGATGAAGCTAATGGGATGATTTCTCTTTCGCCTATCGAGCGGGTACTGGAAGGCCGCCGTTTGTTGGGCCAATCGAGGGAGGCCTTACGCCGCATCTTTAACTTGGCCTACGCTTACCGACTGACCGACGATGCCAAATATGCAAAGCGGACAGAAAAAGAAATGCTTGCCATCGCCCAATTCAGCGACTGGAATCCTTCGCACTACCTCGATGTGGGCGAAATGACCATGGCGATGGCCATCGGTTATGATTGGGTTTACCCTACGCTCTCGACTGAATCGCGAAAAACGATCAGCGAAGCCATCGTGAAGCAGGGCTTGAAAACTTCCCAAGATAAGCGCTATAACAAATGGCTTC
>NZ_JBGSXF010000486.1:0-3952 GCF_041751555.1 Persicitalea sp.
CGCCTACATCCGGTCGGTTTCATACCCTAATAACAAAAGCAGACATCTCGTCGGCACGGGCCGGATGCTGGTGGCCGAATTCAACTCCGAAGTACCGAGTCAGGTGGACGAGCTGCAAAAGTTACCAGGTGTAGGGCGCAAGACAGCCAACGTTATCGCCTCGGTCATCTTCAATCAACCCACGATGGCCGTAGACACACACGTGTTCCGGGTATCGCACCGCATAGGGCTGGCTCCTCTGACGGCTAGTACGCCTCTGGCCGTAGAAAAACACCTGATGGCCAGCATCCCCACAGCCCTCGTTCCCAAGGCCCACCATTGGCTGATTTTGCACGGGCGGTACATCTGTGTGGCCCGCTCTCCCAAGTGCCACGAATGTGCCTTGACGCACCTTTGTAAGTACTACGAGAAGGCACAAAGGGCAAAAAAGTAAGCTTACATCTGAATTTTTTTTGGCAGGTATTCCAACTATTCAGGCTTGGCACGATTCTCTATGGTAGATGCCGCGCATCGCAAAGAGAAATTTTCCCAGAACTCCTGCGTTACCTGACACCTATTCAGCGTACAGTTTTAGAATAGAAATACCCAACCAGCTAAATCGAAATATTTTATACAAAAAATACCGTAATGAAGCACAACCAAATCAACCTTTTCCTATTTATCCTTTTTGCGCTCGGCTTAGGTGCGTGTAGCAAAACGCTAGACAGCACGACCGATGAGAGTGAACTGGCCAAAAATGAAAAAAGCATCCAGGACTATTTGACCAAAAATAGTCTTTCCGCTACGAAAGACTCCTCTGGCTTGTATTACGTAAAGCAAGTAAATAACCCACAGGGTGCTAAGGCGAAGGTGGGCGATGAGGTGGCAATTTATTATAAAATATATACCCTTGACGGAGTAGTAGTCGATAGCACTGAAACCGCCGCCAAAAATCCGCTTCGTTTTACGTTTGGCACCAATTATCATCTGCCGGGCGTCGAGCGGGCTATCAGCCTGATGCGGGAAGGTGAAAAGATGACTTTACTTTTACCCTTTTACCTTGCCTTCGGTAATGTAGGTTACGACAAAATACCCGCTTACTCGCCCATTCGCGTTGAGTTGGAACTGGTGCAGGTACGGACGGAGGCTCAGCAGATTGAGGACTACATAATGGGAAAAAAATATACCGTGTCTGAAACTACATCCAGCGGGGTTAGAATTATCCGCCAGAACACGGTAACGGGCGATATGATTGGAAACGGGAAAACGGTGAGCGTGAAGTATGTGGGCAAACTTCTGAGCGGTAAAGAATTCGATAAGGGTACTTTGTCGGCAACTCCTGGTTCAAGAGGACTTATTCCAGGCTTTGAAGAGGGCGTCAGCCGTTTACGCAAAGGCGAGAAAGCTATCTTGATTTTCCCTTCCTCACAGGGCTATGGCACGAAAGGAGTTGGGGCAAATATTGGCCCCTATACGCCATTGATTTTTGAGATCGAGGTTTTGGAGTAAGTCAACTAGGCCGTATCGGTAAGGTTCTCCTCCAGATGATCGAGTTTTTCAAACTCGGAATTTTTACTGACGTACTGTGGTATGACGGCTTTGAGCAAAGAGACAATACTGTCTCGATCTCCCGTAGAGAGTATGCTTCTGAGTTCCGAGATTGCCTCCCTTATAGTCTGGAATGAGACTGCCGACAAGCGGGCAATCATGATTTTGGGGTGATGGGTGGCCGTGTGCGTTTCACCCTCGCTAAGGAGTTCTTCAAATAATTTCTCGCCGGGACGCAGTCCCGTGTAGGCTATCTCGATGTCCCGGTCGGCGGCAAGACCCGAAAGCTGAATCATTCGTCGGGCTAAGTCTACAATCTTGACGGGTTCACCCATGTCGAACACAAACACATCGCCCCCTTGACCCATCGCGCCGGCTTCCAGTACCAGCTGACAGGCTTCGGGAATAGTCATGAAGTAGCGGATTACGTCAGGATGCGTCACGGTAACTGGACCGCCGGACTGAATTTGTCTCTTGAACAATGGTACTACCGAACCGTTGGAACCCAATACGTTGCCGAAACGTGTGATAATAAGATTAGTGTGATGTAACAAGTTCGAGTTCAGGCCCTGCACGTACATTTCAGCCAGTCGTTTGGTAGCCCCCATCACGTTAGTAGGGTTAACGGCTTTGTCAGTAGAAACGAAGACGAACTTTTCGGCTCGATATTCTACCGAGAGGTTAGCAATGATTTCAGTTCCTAACACATTGGTTTTGGCGGCTTCGTAGGGGTAGCGCTCCATGAGCGGCACGTGCTTGTAAGCAGCGGCATGGTATACGATTTGCGGGCAGTGCAGCGCGAAAGTCCGTCGCATTCGCCCCTCGTCAGTAATGTCGGCTACTACCGCTATGAGTTTGGTCTTTCCCGTCAGGTTGGCGTAGTCGTTTCTTAGCTCAAATTCCAGGTCATAGATTCCTGATTCAGATTGGTCTATGAGCACGAGTTTTTGGGGCGCGTAATGAACCAGTTGTCGAGCGATTTCACTACCAATGGAACCAGCAGCCCCGGTCACGACCACTACCTTATCATTTATCTCCTCCTGAAGATGCAAACTGTTCAGTCGGATGGGCTCGCGTTTAAGCAAGTCCTCAATGCGAATTTTTCGGATTTGCTCACTACTTAAAGTACCTTCCAGCCAGTCGTTTGAGGCCGGAACGACTTTTATTAAAATGTTCTTTTGTAGGAAAAACTCCAAAATTTTCTTCTGGCTCGATTGGTGGATGTTCTGAATCGCCAAGATAACTTCTGTGTTATCAGCATCTTTTCTCAGGTATTCTTCAACTACTGTTTCTCGGTTCAATACCCGGAGTCCCGCTACCGATTTGCCCGCCAAAGTAGGATTGTCGTCGATAAAACAGAGAATGTTGTACCCCCGCTGGGGGTCTTTCAGCAATACGTTCCGGGTAAGGATGCCCAATTCGCCCGCGCCGTAAATAATAACATCCTGAGAAGTAGTGCGCGGGTTATTGCTCGTAATGTCGATATACATTGATTTTACAAAAAATCGACTGGCAATCATCAGGAAAAGGCAGATAAAGTACTCGATGAGCAGTACCGAGATCGGAATGTACAGTACCGAAACGCTGGATAAGTAAGCGGCCAAACTAGAAATGAGAACCACGGTCAGGCTACTGGCGGTAACAGTTTGGAGGATAAGCCCGGCATCTTCCAGGCTGGTATGGCGTACAATACCATGGTAAGATCGAAAAGACAAAAAACAGCCCCAACGAACCAGCACCAAAACGAGGAGATAATAACGATAAACCGACCAGTCGATTTCCGAAAAGTCGAAATTAAAGCGAAGAATAGCAGCGGCAATGAAAGAAAAACCGACAATGGCCAAGTCAATGGCCAGAATCAAGCGCCGTGAAACAAAGCGGTGGTGGTAGCTGTCGATTACTCCTTGGAAAAATCTCTCTATCATACGCACAAGCCTATCAAAGCGGACAGTTATCACTATAATTTTTTTTCAGGAGGCCAGAATACTGGTGAGGAGACAAGTCATATCCCTCACAAAACAGCAGGATCCAACACGCTAATTTAGGTCGATTTTATAGAAAAAATCCGCTAATTTTTGAAATTGTATAAACGGCAATCCAACTGTAACGAGGGAATTCATGACTTATTTAAAAGCAAGTCCCGCAAAGCGCCTTCCAGTTCGGGAAACCTGTACTCAAAGTCCGTAGTCCGCAGCCGGGCGTTCTCCACGTAGCTGCTACCCAGTACGACTTCGGCCATCTCTCCAAAGGCTAAGTCTAAAGCGAATTCAGGTACTTTGGGAATCCACTGCGGGCGGTCGAGTACTTTGCTGATGAGTTTGGTCAGTTCAGCGTTGGTCACGGGTGGAGTCGCCACGCCGTTATAAACTCCTTCCCAACTTTCATTTTCAATGGCCTCGATGTACAGGCGGCACATATCGTCGAT
>NZ_JBGSXF010000487.1:0-5013 GCF_041751555.1 Persicitalea sp.
GTGCCTGACCAATATTTTGTCAGAATCAGCTCAGTCGATGGTAGTTTTAGTGGCGTGGCTTCCCCACTTTGCGAAAAGATTGGGGAATTCTGCCTAACAAGAATCACCTTAAGCTGTTACCGGATAGCAGCCATCGCTAAAATTTTGTAAGATTCTACTTAGCTTTGTTTCAAATGTTTCACCTATACCTCTACTCAAAAATCCTTTCTATTTATGAAAAAACTACTATTCACTATGCTGGTGTTACTTGTAGCAACGGCAGGAAACGTGTTCGCGCAGAACCGCGCCCTTACCGGCACGGTCAACGATGAGAACGGACAGCCCCTGCCTGGGGCCAGCGTTCTACTGAAAGGTACCACGCGCGGTACTAACACCAATGCCGAAGGTAATTTTACCCTCAACGTGAACGGCGCAGGTACGCTGATCATTTCGACGGTGGGCTACGCCACCAAAGAGATACCCTTCACTGCCAACCAAACGACCGTCACCACCAGCCTCGACGACGACATTCGCAGTCTGGGCGAGGTAGTTGTGACGGCTCTCGGTATCACGAAGGAAGAAAAAACCCTCAGCTACGCCACGCAACAAATCGACACCAAGACCTTCGCCAAGGCCAAGGAACTCAACGTAGCCAACTCGCTCATCGGGCGCGTAGCTGGTCTTGACGTGGCCCGTTCGGCCTCTGGGCCGGGTAGTTCGTCCCGCATCGTGTTGCGCGGCGACCGCTCCATTGCGGGCAACAACCAAGCCCTGATTGTGGTCGATGGCGTGCCGATGGATAACAGTAACTTCAGCCCCGGCAATGCCAACGGCGGCCGCGACGGTGGCGATGGCCTTAGTAGTGTCAACCCCGATGACATCGAGTCGATCAACGTGTTGCGGGGGGCGGCGGCAACGGCCCTCTACGGAAGCCGCGCTTCTAACGGTGCCTTGCTGATAACCACCAAAAAAGGCACTTCGCGCCGGGGCCTGGGCGTGAGCATCAACAGTTCGTTCCTGGCCGAGCAGCCAATGTTCCTGCGTAAGCTACAGAACGAGTACGGCCAGGGCAGTGCCGGGCAATACAGCGAGCGTTCGGAATTTAGCTGGGGCCCCAAGATGACCGGGCAGTCGGTGAAGCTGTGGGGCAAGGATCCCGAGACGGAGGGCCAGACCTACAACATGACCCCGCAGCCCAACAACTACGAAGATTTTTACTCGACGGGCAACCAAATCTCCAACTCCTTGGCTATCACGGGTGGTAATGACAAAACTCAGACGTACTTTTCCTACACTAATGTGGGGGCCAAAGGAATCGTGGACAACAACAAGTTGCGACGGAACATCCTCAACCTACGTATCACTAACCAGTTGGGAGACAAACTATCGCTGGATTCTAAGGTCACTTACCTGAATGAGAATATTGACAATCGCCAGTTTACAGGCGAAAACTACGCTAATAACCAGCGTCACATCCTGCGGATACCTCGCAACATCCAGACGGAACACGCAATGAACTACGAATATGTAGATCCCAGCACGGGAAAGCTACGCCACAACTTCTGGAACCCTGGCTCGAACGGCGGCGAGAACCCTTACTGGATCAAAAATCGCGTACTCACCGAAGACAAACGCGACCGCATCACGGGTTTTTCCAGCCTTACCTATAAGGTCATCCCCGGCCTGAGCATCACGGGCCGCGCCGGACTGGATCGCTACGTGGACAAGTACGAGGCCAAGTATTACAACGATACATATACCATCGCCGACAACGGTGAATATAATACGAGCTGGCGCGAGATTTCGGAACTGAACCTGGATCTGTTTGCTATCTACGATAAGCGGATTTCCCCTAACTTATCGGTGAATGCCGTGGTAGGGGCCAACCGCTTACGCCGCGACCGCCTCGACCAGAATACGGCAAATGGAGGTCTTAATCGCGACAATCTGTTCATTACCACTAACGCACGCAGCCCACAGTCCGACCGTCGGGTGACTGAGACCGAGAAACAAGGGGTGTTTGCCACGGCAGATTTCACCTTTAAAGATGCCCTGACGATTTCGGCTTCGGCCCGTAACGACTGGTCTTCGACGCTGCCCAAGGATAACCAGTCCTATTTCTATCCATCGGTGGGCTTCTCGGCGATCCTTTCCAATATTCTCGCCCTGCCAGCAGCCATTTCATTTGTAAAGGTTCGAGGTACTTACGCTCAGACGGGTAACGACGCCTCGCCCTACCTACTAAATCAGACCTACACTTTTGGAGTGGGGGGGCCAAATGGTTATATCTCCCGTGACAACGTGAAGCCTTTCCCTGATTTGAAGCCAGAGCTGACCACCTCACTGGAAGCAGGTCTCCAAATGAAGTTCTTAGGCGACCGAGTGGGCTTCGACCTGGGCTGGTACACCAGCGATTCCAAAAACCAACTCTTTCGGGTGTCGATTCCGCCCGCTTCAGGCTGGTCGCAGGAATACATCAACGCGGGACTGGTACGTAACTCTGGCATTGAACTGACTTTTAACGCCACGCCCGTCAAAGCGGAGAAACTGCGTTGGGACATCGATCTCAATTACTCGGCCAATAAGAACAAGCTGGTCGAACTCACGCCCGAATTGAAAGTGTACAATCTTGCGGGCGACTTTATGAACAGTGTGCGGGCCATTGAAGGTCGGCCACTCGGCGAACTGTACAGCCGGGGCTACCAGCGCAACGCGCAGGGACAAGTGCTGGTGGACAAACTCGGACTGCCTCTTGTCACGCCCGGCCTAACGGCCTACATGGGCAACTCCCGCCCGACCTGGATTGGCGGCATCGGCAACCGGGTGTCATATGGCAACCTGTCGCTCAACTTCCTAATCAGCGCCCGCATCGGCGGTGTGGTGTCATCCTTCACCAACGCCATCATCTACGCCGACGGCATTCCCGAAGCTACGCTCGAAGGGCGCGACTCTTATGTTTTCCCCGGAGTACTGGAAGACGGAACGCCGAACAATATTCCGACGACGGCCGAAAAATACTGGCTGAAAGTAGGGGGCCGTAACGCCCCGGCGGGCGAGGTGTTTACGTATAGTGCGTCCAATATCCGTCTTCGTGAAGTAACGTTGAGCTACGCGATTCCCCGGAAGCTGACCGAAAGAACTCCCTTCGAGGGGGTTTCCATCTCGTTGGTGGGCCGTAACTTGTTCTTTCTCTTGAACAACGCCGACGGCTTCGATCCCGAACTTACGGCCGGTGCGCAGGATACTACGGTGGGCCTGGAGTCGTTCTCCCTACCGTCAACCCGGACCATCGGTGTCAACCTGAGCCTTTCCTTTTAACCAGACATACTGTCCTCTCTTAGTTTTGTCTAAGAATTGTTATCAACCAGAAATTTTATCAAAATGAAAAAAGTCAAACTACTTGCCATTCCTGCCCTTCTGGTGGTAATGATGCTCGGATTCAATGCCTGTACCGAGAATTTTGAAGACCTGAACACCGATAAGTCGAAACTTACCGAACTGGATGCAGCCGGCGTAGGTAACGCCTTTGCGGCGGCACAGTACCGATCCATCCAGGCCAGCTGGCAGACTTTCCAAAGCCTGTTTGCCGATTTACAATCCCAGTTTTTTGCCAATACGGCCGTTAACTTTGACTCTGATCGGAACGTGATGGTAGGCAACTGGCTCAACGGGGCCTGGAACGGCTTCTATGGCAACGCCATTTCGCCCATGCTGGGGGTTTTGGACAATACCAAGCCGGGTGGCCCCAGCGAGAACGCGGCGGTTTACGCAATGATGAACATCTGGAAGGTACAGATGTTCTTGCCCCGCACCGATTATTGGGGACCAATTCCTTACTCTCAGGTTGGGAACGGCGCCAAGAGCGTCGAGTACGATTCACAGGAATTCGTTTATAAGGATTTCCTGAAATTACTGAAAGACGGCGCGGCCAGTCTTCAAGCCTTCAAAGGAAAGAATGTACTGGGTAACAACGACCAAGTCTATCAGGGCAACGTGGACAAGTGGATTCTGTTTGCCAACACCATGCGGCTGCGCGTGGCTATGCGGATGTCGAAGGTGGAACCTGCTTTGGCTAAAACAGAAGCCGAGGCGGCAGCAGCGGGCGGATTGCTGTCCACCAACGCCCACGATGCATTTCTGGCGGTAACCACCAACTCCCGCAACCCGATGGCCCAGGCCACTGCCTGGAACGAGTTCCGCATGAGCGCGGCGATGGAAAGTACCTTGAAGGGCTACAGCGACCCCCGTATGAGCAAGTACTACGCACCCGTGCCAGGTACCACCACCTTCAAGGGACTGCGCAACGGCTATTCCAAGGCGCAGTTGGGCCTGGAACCTAACGCTCCGGGTAATAATTCCAACGTCAACGACCGCTTCCTGCCCGACAACCAGTTCACAACCCCCTTCCTGATTATGAATGCCGCCGAGGCGCATTTCCTGAAAGCGGAAGGCGCTTTGAAAGGCTGGAACATGGGACCGGGAACGGCGCAGGAATTCTACGAAAAGGGCATCGAGACTTCCATGAAGCAATGGGGAATCACCGATGCGGCCGCCATCAGTGCCTACATCAACGGTACTTCCACACCCATCGCCTTGGATGCAGGCCACGCCGTGAAGACGCCGCCTATGACTGACATCCCCGTAAAGTGGGCAGCGACTCCAGCCAAGCAGCTAGAGCAGGTAATCACTCAAAAGTGGCTGTCGCTCTACCCCAATGGCCATGAGGCCTGGGCCGAGTACCGCCGCACGGGCTATCCCAAGCTGTATCCGCGGCTTAATTCGGATAATCCCGAAGTACCCGCTACCGCAATAGTGCGGCGGACGCCCTACACGCAGGGCGAGTTCAACACCAATAAGCCTGGTGTGGATTCGGGAATCAAGCTATTGGGCGGGCCAGATAACTCTGCCACTCGGCTGTGGTGGGATAAGCCCTGACGGCTTGACGGCTAGGGCGTCCTGAGAATGCAAAGAGCCGCTTTCCGAGAGAGCGGCTCTTTTTTGATTGATGGTTTACGTTCAGTATATGATTTCCTC
>NZ_JBGSXF010000488.1:0-7535 GCF_041751555.1 Persicitalea sp.
GCCAAAAGACACGGGATTCGACAAGGTGAAATCGGCTTCGAAACTCGCTGGCGCGAGGGTGCTGTCGCTGGAAACCCCCATCAGATGCCCTGATGCGTAATCGGCAAAAATGTACCAACTCCACAGAGAAGGGTAACGCTGGCCTCTGTATACATATCCGCCTACGACCGATGCGCTTTGGCCACCGTTGTGGTCATATCCGGGATACTCGAATACGGGATTCGTATAGGATGCTGATTGAGGACACGAAGCATATGCGTGGGTACCTTCGTAGCAACTCCATCCGAAATTGATTCCGCCCGAATGACTGGCCGAAAAAAAATCGACTTCCTCCCAGCCGTCTTGCCCATTGTCTCCGATCCAGCCATCACCCGTCTGTCGGTCAAAACTAATCCGCCAGGGGTTTCTGAGTCCCAAACCCCAAATCTCATCGGGAATTCCGTCACCCGGAGTTTGGTAGGGGTTTGAGGCAGGAATTCTGTAGGGAGACGCGCCGTCCACATCAATACGCAGGATTTTCCCTTTTATGGAGGTGAGGTTTTGCGCCAGATGCGGCAAATCACCAATTTCCCCCCGGCCGCCGGGCGAGCCATCACCGGTAGGAATATAGAGGTAGCCATCCGCACCGAAGGCGATGTCTCCGCCCCGGTGTCCGCCATCGTAAGGGATGGCTAAAACTACCTGTTCAGTATTTGGGTTGGCATAGTTGGGGTTGGTGGCATCCGTTCTGAATCGGGAAACGACGAAATAACCGTCAGCTCTGATGTATTTTACAAAAAAGTATCTGTTCGTCGTGTAATTAGGGTGGAAGACAATCCCAAAAACTCCATCCCAAAGCTGATCCTTTAATAAATAGCCAATGGATAAAAAAGCGGAGGGTAGTACCATTCCTTCCTGATCGATGATTCGGATATTCCCACCAATTTCGGAAACATACAATCGTCCGTCCTGAGCTGCCGCGATGTCAGTCGGTCGGGTAAGTCCGCTTACATACACTTCGTAAGTAAGGTCCGGTACTTGTGCATAAGTCACGGGAGAGAGAATGTAAGAATACATTGCGACTCCCAATAAAAATTTCCGATTGTCGTAAACCATAACTCACCTATTTTAATAGTGGTTGCGTCCATGCTTTTTCCACGTCGCCTTCTTGGTAAGGATTTTTCTGGGGTGTGTCGGAAATGATCTTTGCCCGCACGAATAGATCCTGCGGTGTGAGCTTGAAACTTGCGGAGGTACCGGGTACTTCTTTGAGAAGCACTCGCTTTCTTGCCTTGGAATTTCCAGCCGGTGAAGGTCGTGCGCCCCAAAACTGAATGGTGTATTTTGTGTTGGCCTTTGCCTCTACCTCAACTGAAAGCGTGTTGTTGGTAGTTTGCAAATCTGCGAGAAGTACCCCTGTCGTCGCGTAGAAATCGCCATTTTCCATAGCACCGACCAAAGCTTCCGGTGTCAATTCCTTGGCTTTCACCATGATCCAGCCGCGTCCGGGATTACTCAAACCGACCTTATATTCCAGGTAATTGTGCGAATCGTCGGTGGCTAAACCGTAGAGAGGCGGCTTGCCATCAGCCAGGTAGCTGATCTGTAGATCGTCCCAGAGTTCGTCCATACCGAAAGTCGTACTGTCGCCGTAGTTATGCACTAGCGGATGGCCATTGTACACCTCGAAAAAGCGCTCGCCGCGCAGTCCGCGCATGTCGTCGGCCTTGATAGCCCACACGAAGTTGGGGTGATTGACATGCAAAATCATCGGTTGCCCCGTGCGCTTGCGCTGCTCATTTAGGGCATCCAGGTTATTTTGCATTACTTCCGCCACGCTGTGGCCACCCTGAGGTTTCAGCAGTTCTTTCACGTTGATGGCGTTCATGTGAATGGGCTTGCCCTCGAACTTGTCCGACACTTCTTCGGCTTGGATAATCAGGAACTTGCCCTTTTCTTCAAAAAGCGGGCGGAATTCTTTCAGCGTTTTGAGCTTCACGCTAATTTTTCCAGCGGAGTCGGTTTTGTATTCCACCCAATCTTTCCCATACTTCTTCAAGTACTCCCTGAAGCGCTCCTGACGAAAGGGGTGTTCCGGTACTTCTTTCCAAAATTCTTTGTCAGCCAACGTATTGTGATCCGAAATCGCGATAAAATCGTAGTCGCGGCTTTTGTACCAATCCAATATCAGTTCTGGAAAATCATCACCATCGCTCCACAGCGTGTGGGTATGGGTGTTGCCTTTATACCAGCGCGTGGCTGGCTGGGCCTGAGCGACAAAGAATAAAGTCAGCAAAAAGAGCGAAAGGAATAAGCGCATGGGAGACAAATGAAGGAGTTTTCTTGAAAACTGGTTTTTGTAAAAGTATAAAATTACGCGAATATGGGATTTTAAAGCCGTAGGCTTGGCCGATACAGTAGCCCCCGGTTGAAACCTGGGGTGATCAGTCGTCTCGTTGTCAATTAGTTCCGTAGGAATGGCCGATTGGTGTTGAAAAAACTATCGGTCGTTCCTACGGAACTAGGGCGCGTTGTTGTACCGCCATTACCCCCGAATGAATTCGGGGGCTACAACATCGGCCATCCCTGACGGGATTAATTACGGGTATTTGGCCCCTAAAACGCGTTTCAATCTCATTGTTCGCGTTAAAATTGTACTTTCAACTCTATTTTTAGAGCAACACCAGCCCGTGCGGAACCATTTGCCCACCCTTCCACTCAAACAATTCCCTTTGATGAAAAGACTGATTCTAATTTTTATTTGCTCCGTTTTCCTATTCTCCAAAAACTACACCCAAGCCCAGACGCCCGCCACTCCCTTTGATCTTTACGCCCAAACCAGCGAGGTAGCCGGACTCATTCTGCAATACGGGCAGGACATCCGGGCAATCCGCTATTTCTATTCTCCTACGGTCAAGAACCGCTATTTCGGGGAGGCCGCCAATGGGCTGAACTCGCCCGAGCAACGGCAGCGACTAGTCGAAGTAGATGAAAATTACCTCAAAAAACTGGCTGCTCTGGATTTTGAAGCCATGAGTAAGTACGGCCAGGTGGACTATATTTTGCTCAAAAGAAGCATCGAAGATCACAAACTAGGCTTGTCGCAGGAGGAGCAGGAGTATGGTCAGATTACGAAGTACGTTCCCTTCGCGGAGCCGATTTATCAGCTTGAGAAAGGCCGCCGCCGGGGCGCAACGGTCGATGGGCAACAGGTAGCCGCCTCGCTCGACAAGCTAAACAAGGAGGTAAGCGCCGCCGCCGAAAAGCTGAAAAAAGTCGAGTCGATCGACAAAACGTTGGCCGACCGGGGCGAAGAAGCGATTGTCGGGTTGCAGGCGCGACTGCGGAGTACCTACGATTTTTACGTTGGCTATGATCCAATGTTTAGCTGGTGGGTTCCCAAGCCGTTTCAGGCGATGGACAGCACCCTGCTGGCTTACGCCAAAATCATGAAAAGCAAAGGTAAACTGGTCACGACCCAGAAGGAAGACGAAAGCGGCATCAGGGGCGTGCCGATCGGGCGACAGGAGTTGATTCGGCAACTGCGGGTCGAGATGATTCCTTACACGCCGGAAGAATTGATTGCATTGGCTAATAAGGAGTTTGCCTGGTGCGATAAGGAGTTGTTAAAGTCTTCGCAAGAAATGGGTTTTGGCAACGAATGGAAAAAAGCCCAAGAAAAGGTCAAGAACAGCTTCGTCCCGGCGGGGCAGCAGCCGGAACTGATTATGAAGCTTTACAACGACGCCAAGGATTTTATCCAAAAAAATAACCTGATCGATTACCCCGAAATCGCCGACGAAACCTGGGGCATGCAGATGATGACGCCCGAACGGCAACTGGTGAATCCGTTCTTCCTCGGCGGGCGCGACATCATCATTTCGTACCCGACCAACACGATGGAACACGACGACAAGCTGATGAGTATGCGGGGAAACAACCCGTACTTTTCGCGCCCGACGGTGCAGCACGAACTCGTGCCGGGCCATCACTTGCAATATTACGTTAGCAGTCGTTACAAACCCTATCGCAACGAGTTTCGCACGCCTTTCTGGACGGAGGGTTGGGCGCTTTACTGGGAGCTGCTGCTCTACGACAAGGGCTTCGCTCAAACGCCCGAGGAACGGATCGGGATGCTATTCTGGCGGATGCACCGCTGCGCCCGCATCATCTTTTCACTCAACTACCACCTCCGAAAATGGACGCCGCAGGAGTGCATCGACTTCCTGGTCGATCGCGTAGGCCACGAACGCGCCAACGCCGAGGGCGAGGTGCGCCGCTCGTTTGAGGGAGGGTACAGCCCGCTGTATCAGGTAGCTTACCTGATTGGCGGCTTGCAGATTTTTAGTCTGAAGAAAGAACTGGTCGATTCCGGCAAGATGACCTTCAAGCAGTTCCACGATGCCATTATGCACGAGAACAGTATGCCCATCGAGATGGTACGCGCCTCGCTAATCGACCAGCCGCTAACGCCTGATTACCAGACGAAGTGGAAGTTTTATGACTTTAAGTGATGAAATTTGGACGCGATTTATCGCCTCTCTACCACGTAACCTTAACCAGCGAAACGCCCTGCCGGGGCAGGGCGAAGTCCATTTTCAACTCACCCTTTTTGACATTCATCCATTCGGGTGAAGTTAGCATTTGCAGTTGCCCGGCTGCTTCGAGCGTGGCAATCTGTTCCGGCGTCGGTTTTTGGGGTGACCCCATGCTTTTCCAGACCTCGTAGGAATTGCTGTGCTGCTGGTCGATGCGGTAATGCTGCACCAAAACGCGCGATGCAGTCAGGCCCTTCATCTGCACCGACACCGGAGCATCGGGAGCCGGGACATTGTCGTCGTGATAGTTCCAGACCATGACGGCGGCTTCGCGGGTGCCTTTGGTGGCGTAACCGTTAATGTCGGCCTCTCCGCGTACACTTTCCTTCGTGACTTTCTGGAAAGAGTAAGCCAAATCGTTCTGACTCACTTCCACCCGCCGCTCGGGCATCATTCCGAACATACGGAAAGTATTCAGCACGGGCTTGTCCACACCATTAGTCGCCAGATCGCGAAACCCCCGGAACCAGGGCTGATCCTCAAACTCGAAGGCCCAGGTCACGGCTCCCAGCAGGTTGACGCCCCGCGCCTCGGCCATATCCTGCTTGCGGGCGTAGGACGCCGCCGTGTAGCTACTGTACATCGTGCCGTTGCGGTAGGCGTTGGAAGGGTGAAAATCCTCCGAACAGGCCGCGCAACCCTCTGGGTCGGACTCGCCGATGACGATCGGCAGGTTTTTGAGGGTAGGGTAGGAGGCCACGATCTCGAAACCCTTGTCGATGTTGCGCAATTGTGCCCCCATATTCATTTGCACGTGTCCATCGACCACTTTGGGTGCGCCTTTGGCGTGGAACGTAATGAAGTCGATGGGTGAGCCTTTCTTGCCCGTGACGTAGTTTTTACCGTTCACGACGTGATCCATAAAGGCGCGGAAAAACGTTGTGGATTTTTCCGAATTAGGGCCGGTCACCTCCGGCCCACCAATTCGGGCGGTAGGTAGCGCGCGTTTGACGGCATCGGCGGTGTAGTCGTAGAGCTTGATGTACTCCTCCGTCGTGCCTTTCCAATAGGGGATGTCGGGCTCGTTCCAAAGTTCCCAGTACCAGCTTTCCACTTCCTTTTGGCCGTAGCGCGCCACCGAGTGCTTTACCCACTGAAACACCAATTCCGCAAATTTTCCGTAATCATTCGGTGGGTAGGCCCAGCCCGTAAAGATGTCGCCGTAGCTGTTGTCTGGCTTCCAGTAGTGGCGGTAGGGTTCCGGCTTGGTTGAAAGGGCCTCCGGCATAAAGCCAATTTGCGCCATCGGCCTCATGCCGCGCTCGACGTAGGTATCAAAAATCTTGTCGATGATGGTCCAGTCGTAGACCGGATTGCCATTTTTGTCTTCGGTGTAGGCGTTGGTCGATCCCCATTTCAGGGCCGCCTCGCCATTGCCTGTCACTAGCAGGCTGTGCGCCCGCACGTAGACGGGTACGCGGTTGGCCTGCGCCAGTTCGGTCAGCAATTTTTTGCCGTCCTTCATGTAGGTGTAGTTGGGTTCGTCATAGCCGAACCACGCCCAGATAGGCTTAGCCACGCCTCTTTCTTTGCTAAAATCTACCCGAATCGTCGTGGGGTTGGGTTGGGCAATTGCGTCGTTCTGACTAATGGATAGCAGAAAAGCAAGAAGGAGAGAGGAAAGTACTTTCATTTTAAGAGTTTATGGGCTAATCTTTTTTCTGAATTCGATAAAGATAGACATTGAGACCGTCGTAAGTTGTCTGCTTTTCGCGTGTCAAACCGTTTTTCTCCGCGACTCGCCGTGAATTTGAATTTTCGACGTCGATTATCGAAACGACCGAATTGGCCAGACCACGTGCAAAAGCATAATCGATAAAAAGTCGGGCTGCTTCGGGCGCGTAGCCCAGTCCCCAGTATTTTTTGAGAACGTGATACCCAACTTCCATTTCGATAACATCGTCCACCGTCTGCGTCATCAGGCCACACATGCCCACGAATACCTGCGTCTTTTTATCGATCAACGCCTGCATTCCGTAGCGTTGCTCAGCGTAACGCGTCAGCTGACGATCTATCCAGTAGCGGGCGCTTTCTTGGTGGGAGTCGTACACGGCCATCGGAAAGAATTCTACGGCTTCGTCGTCGGCGAAAAACTCCGCCCAGGGCCGGACGTCGTCGGGTGTCAGGAAACGGGTGATAAGCCGTTTCGTTTCCAGGTTGTCCTGGTAGCTAATCGAGGGTTTCACAAATCGAGTGAGGTAGTTTGAAAGGTTTCAATCAATACATCGTGTTCTCGTTGGCCGATTCTTTGGGGATTTGCTGGATCGAGTCCCAATGCTCGACAATTTTGCCCGCATCATCGAATCTGAAAAAATCCATCGTTATGTATTGGTCGTCGCCCGGCCAGATTTGGTGCGTATGTAAAGCCACCAAATCGCCCTCGGCAATCGCCCGTACGAATTCGATGGTTTTGTCGGGGTACTCCGCCTGCATACATTCAAAGTACCCAATGAAGGCTTCGGGCCCGTCAGCCACCACAGGATTGTGCTGAATGTACTCATCCCCCACGTAAACCTCAACGGCCTTGCGTGGATTTCCTTCATAAGCCATTTTGTAAAAAGCGACGGCGTTTTTTTTGTTTTTTTTTAAATCCATAGACTTTTTAATAAACATGCTTGTCCAACTTTAAAGCCATTTTCAACAACGGATCTCGAACGTTGATCTCGTGGACGTTGATTTCTTCCTAGATTAGGATTTTGGGAATTTGCTTAGTCGTTCCCATAGTGTACTAGGTGTTTTCTCAAATATAAAAAATAGGAAGGAATATCTTGCGGTGTAAAAAGTCGATGCAACGATTTTACCTGTAATTCATGTTACATCAGAAATTAATGTACCTACATCGAATATGGAAATCGGAATCAGCACCTTCGTTGAAAATACGCCGGATCCGGCCACCGGCAAATTACTCAGCCCGCAACAGCGGATGATGAACTTAATGGAAGAAATCGAATTGGCCGA
>NZ_JBGSXF010000489.1:0-7569 GCF_041751555.1 Persicitalea sp.
CGCATATACTGAAGTTGCGCGGTTGCTTCCATTATTTGATCAAAACTTTCGCCACGGCGGTTAAGGAACATGAGTGGTCCTATCATCAGGAAGTACGCCAGGCTGGGATAGACCCGTAGTTTAAATTTACGATCGCGGGACCCAATTTTCCAGACCAGCTCGAATGCCCCGCGCTCAGTGGGCGTGCGGGTGAAAATTCCGGCCAGTAGTTCGGGAGCGCTGCGTTTGGGAGTGAGTTCAACTTCTTCGGTTTTCTTTTCAGCCACCGTGTCGAGGTTTCCTACTTCGCGGCCGAAACCCCGGACGAGTCTACCGCTCATGGCCCAAATGGCCAGCAACGGAACTACTAGTAATAACACTACAAACGAAGCGGTCGCAAGATCGAAATTTCCACTTATAATCGATTCCATAACATGACCTACCCACATCGGCGGTGCCAAGTAGTGCCACCAGGCCACGGGCAGAGTCACGGAATTTTCAAAATCGTCAAAATCAATCAGTCTGCCGATGAACTGATAGCTGACTGTGACCAGAACCACGACGACGATCTGTAAAGTGTTGATAATGTTCTGCATCCGCTCAACGGAAGCAAATCGCATAATCAGCAGGTACAACACAGCGGTGAAAAGTACCGATAGAATAGCTATCAGCAGGGAAGCCACCAAGAATACTAGGGCAGAACCCAGACCGAATTTGAGAAAAGTAGCGATAACGCTTGGCAGGGCCACCGCCAGAGCCAGTTGCAATAAGTACACCGCCGCGTGGACGAGCCGTGAGGTGAACAGAGTTTTGCTGGTCACGGGTCTGGTCAAGATGATGCCACTGTCGGAACTGTCCAGGATAACCTGCGAAAAATCAGTGATTAAGATCATCACGACAATGACCATCCCGTAGGCCGACACCAGGGCGTAGGCCGGGACGTGAGAAGGCCAGAAATAAACCATCAGAGCCACAAAACTGGATATCAAGAAGGTGATGACGAGCGTCCAGACGAAGCCCCATTTGCTGTCTTTCTTTTCCTGACCGTTAAAACCCGTCCGTGCGCGACGGTTGTCCATCGTAAGTTTTACATCCAGAATGGCTCGAAGTTGTGGATAGTCGATGCCCGCCCGATTGAAAAGTGGAGCGAGGAGATCGAGAAGGAAAAGAATGGCGCGGTTCATTCTTGTTTTATTCTTTGACTGCCCCAAAAACCAACTCCGCGTAGTAAGGGAAATGATCGGACCCAAAACTTGATAGTCGCTCCAATTTCCTCACTTTGAATTCTTTGGAAACGTAGATGTAATCTAACGGCCAACGCATCCATATTGAGTGGGCGTCGAAAGTATTGTACAACCCCCTTCCGCGACGCAGATCATGCAGGTTGCTCAGCGCTTCGAAGCGTTGGGAATTGTACGACCAGCCCACATCGTTCAGGTCGCCCATGACCAGCGCAGGCAGCGGGCTACTGTCGGCGATGAGACGTCCCGCTTTCATCAGCGCCACCTCTTTTTCGCCCACATTGTCAGGATGTTCGCTGGGCTTAGGTGGAACCGGATGCAAGGTCAGTAGTTGGAATACCGACCCATCGGCGAGCTTTACTTTCGCACGAAAAGAAGGCACGCTATCCTGATTGAAGAAGAGGATTTGATGTTCGTCGAGCGGTAGTTTGGAGTAGAGTGCCATGCCGTACGTGTTGTCTGCCGGATAGCTGATCCGGTGGGGGTACCTTTCATGCAGAGGGCTCAGTTGCTCGGTCCACCATTTGTTTACTTCCATTGCGAGAAATAGGGTAGGGTCTTTTTCGGTAACGATTTCCAGCAAATTATCCACTGACCGATTTTTCATATAGACATTGGCTACCATTACGCTGAGTACTTTCTGGCTATCTACCGAATTGGAGGCACTAGCTGCTGCCTCCGATGAAAATGGGAGGTAGGGCAGAAGAATATAAGTCTGCAATGCGAGTGAAGTAGTTAGCCCCCCGGCGAATAAAAAAGAAGAGGGGTTCCATTTTTTGTTGAAAATCAGGAAAAAGAGCAAGCAGATTGCCAACCCAAGTATTACTTGTAATCTAGGAAAATCCAGAATTTTCAGATACCATCGCGAGCTATCCTCACTCAGCGAAAGCAAGGTAATAGAGATGAGTGCTGTGCCGAATGCCAGTAGCAGATAAAGTGAAAATCTCCTGATTGTCTTCATAATATGGGGACGAAGGATTTATTTTCTAGATCAGGTAGTCCATTCGGTTGCCTGAGATTGTCCGGCGATGCATTAAACCAACTCCCGCTCGAAATACAGAATGCCCGCGTGAGGATTGTAGTTATAGGGAGCAATTTCCCGAAAACCGAACGATTTGTAAAGTCCGACTGCCCATGGCATTTTTGTGCCATGCGTGTCCATCTTCATTAGGGCATACCCCAGATTTCGGGAAGCAACAATGCATTCCTCCATCAATGCCTTTCCAATGCCCAGCCTGCGATAGGAGGGGCGAAGGTACATTCGCTTGAGTTCACAGGTCGTGTCGTTCTCGATTCGGCGCAGGCCCGCGCAGCCTACGAAATTATCGCCGACTTTAACCAGAAAAAGCCCGCCTGTTGGCGGGCCATACATTTGGGGTAGAATCGTGAGTTCATGATCTATATTCTGGAAACTAAGATCGAAGTCCAGTGACGCTAAGTACTCCTTAAAAAGCTCAAAGGCGGCGGCATACTCCAACGCCTTCGAAGCTTGGATGATTGTCCAGTTCATAGGCGGTTAGTCTATCCAACTGAATTCGTAGGCCAGCTCCGGTACTTTGGTACGGTCGGCAATGCGACGGAGGCGGGCGGGTAAGGCCAGCAAGTAGTCACGTGCTTTCTCGGCTTGGTCGTTCAAGTCACGCAAGTGCTGAATTTTCCATTCTTCCAGCAGCGCATCCAGGATGTCGATGTAGTCGTTGGTCGTGTAAACGCCCAATCGTTGGGCGGCATCGGAAAAGTGGGAGAAGGTACCGCCCATTTTCACGCCAGTTTCGCGCAGGAAGTGGGCAGGCATTACGATTTTCTGCCGCATCATATCTTCCAGGGCCAGCATCATCTCGGAAGCGTCTACTTCAAATATTCGGCTGACAAAAGCTTTGTACGCCTTGGCGTGGCGCATTTCATCGGAAGCGATGACGCCGCATATCTTGGATAGATGCGAGTTGCCAAACTGCTTGGCCAGTGTCGCGGTGCGGCGGTGTGAAACGTTGGTAGCCAGTTCCTGAAAGGATGTATAGATAAAGTTTCGGTACGGATCGCGACCAGTACCGATGTCAAAGCCATCGGCGATCAAATACTGCGTGGAAACCTCCATGGCCCGCATGTTTACGCGGCCCGATAGATAGAGGTACTTATTGAGCAAATCGCCATGACGGTTTTCCTCGGCGGTCCAGGAGCGCACCCACTGCGCCCAGCCGTACGGTTCGTTGAGTTGGTCGATGCCCACGACATCCATTAGCCAAGACTCGTAAGTGGGCAGGGCCTCCTCAGTGATCGTGTCGCCGATCAGTACGGCCATGTAGTCGTAGGGCAGTTCGCGGCAGCTTTCCTGCAACAATTTTACTTCAGAGAAGAAATTTTCGGTGGATGAATCGGGCAAAAAATCCGTAGGTTGCCAGTTTTGGTCCACGGGTTTCAGATATTCGCCCAGCAGAGAGTCCAGTTTTTGGCCCACAAACTGCATGACTTCCTTGCGGAGGGCGGAGAGTTCGGTTTGCATGATGATAATGTATATGGTGGAATGGACAAAGGTCGCAAGAACGATTTAAGATACGTAATATTCGTAGGATTTCGCAATCTAATACCCTTTGCCTTAATTTTGCCAAAAAACTGTTCCCCTTGAAAAAAGCTTTAGATTTCCTGCTGAGCATTCTTTACCTGCTCTATTTCGGCATTATGTTGCTGTTATTCCACATCGTGCAATTAGTGGCGTACAATGTTTTCGGAAAAGAAGCTCACAAGAAAACGGTCGTTTGGTTTAACTTTTGCCTGGTTCACGGCTGGTATCTTACGGGTAGTCACGTACATTTCGAGCAACGCACTGTGCTTCCTCAACCAGGTGAGCGCCCCATTATCTTCGTGGCTAACCACCAGAGCATGTTCGACATACCGGGTCTGATCTGGTTTTTGCGGAAATACTACCCCTATTTCGTGTCAAAAATTGAACTGGCGCATGGTATCCCGGGCATATCCTATAATCTTCGAGTAGGTGGCGCGGCACTCATCGACCGCAAGGATGGCAAAAAAGCAGTGATCGAAATCGCTAAATTGGGCCAGCGCATCCACGACGCCAAGGGTTCGGCAGCTATTTTCCCGGAAGGAACGCGCTCCTCGTCTGCCCAGATGAAGCCCTTCGCCGCCGGAGGACTTATGGCCTTGCTCAAAAGGGCTCCTGATGCAATGGTTGTCCCGGTGGTCATTCAAGGGACCGGGAGGTTCAATCCTAAAGGACTTTTCCCGCTCACTTCTTTCACCAAAATGTCGTGGACCGTACTGCCCGGTCTGGAACCCGCCGGAAAAACCCCCGACGAAATAGCGCAAGCCGCGCGGCAAGCCATTCTGGATTATTTAGACTGTACCTACACCAAGACTTGTGAATCGGATTGACTTTCAGCCGACAACTGCTGTCGTGCTGAGGGTGCCAACCAGGTGGTCAAAGTTTTATTAACATATGTTAACAAACCCTCCTTAAACGTCCCCCCTGTCCCGCTCTCTAACCCCCGAATTCCAAAAAAAGAGAGCCATGAAAAATAAAATCACGCTTGCCGCACTGCTCGTTTTATTAGCCACGAGTGCGTTCTCCCAGAGAAATGGCAAGTACGGTGACGACCGCCGCAACAATGATCGGCGTACGAACCGGACCTTCAACCGAAGCGGTGATGATCGCCGAACAGATGTCGCCCGCCTTCCTGCCAACGATCGTCGGGAGGCCCTGCGGATCAATGATCTGCAACGTGAAACCAGAACACGTATCGCCGACGGTATCGCTCAGGGAACGCTCACCTCCCGTGAAGCCATCCGGCTCCTCGACAAATTCGAGAAAATCAATGACAAGGAGCGCCGCTACCTAGCCAACCGCGACCTCAGCCGCCGCGAAACCCGCGAATTGACGCGCGATCTGGAAAAGTTGATCAAAGGAATCCGTTACGAGAACAGGGATCAGCAACGCGATAACGACCGACTCGTGCAGCGACAGACCCGAAGATATTAAAGACCATAGTTAGTTGAAGGTTTAGGGTAGTTAGAAAGGGTGCTTCGTTTCGGGGCATCCTTTTTTGTTTTGTGACCCTTCGGCAGGGGCCGAGTACATACACTCCTGATACCGATAGGAGAAGTACTTTCATCGGCTAACTGTTTTCAATACCAACTTGGCGTGAGTTTTCTGAAAGCCTTCACGTTCGTAAAAACGGTGGGTGTCGTGCCGGGTTAGGTTGGACGTGACTTCAATTTGGGTAGCACCGCAGGTGAAGGCAAATTCCAGGATAGCTTTTATGAATCGCTTGCCGATACCCTGTGAACGGGCCGAAGGATCAATGTACATTTCCTGGATTTCGGCAATGGGGGCGGCGTGATGGAGAAGTAGCTGCACGTGGCAACTGGCCATGCCCACGGGTTGGCCGGCCGACTCCGCGATGAGATAAAGGACGTTTCTATTAACAAGATTAGTCAGGAAAACTTCGTCGAATGCCTCCCTGTTCATACGCTCATTTTCTAATTCGCAGAGCATCTGATAAAGCGCTGTGGCATCGGTAGGTTGGGCGGGACGAATGAGTGTTTGCACGTCAGAAGCGTTGCATTCGATCGGATTCATGAACGAATACCCCCTGAACTACCTGCTCCGTAAGTGGGTCTTGGGCAGCAACCACCATAGCTCTGGCCACTTTGGAGGCCTCAATGGCGCGGTATTTTTTGAGTGGGCCGACCATGACAGGATTGAAGACACGCATAACCGCCTCGCCAATTTTTTCTCCCAGCCTTCTCTCTTCCCGATTACCCAACAGCAGGGAGGGCCGGAAGATATGAAGTGCCGCGAAACCAACTTCCTTCAAATCCGCTTCGACGTTACCCTTCACACGATTGTAGAAAAATGAGGACGTTGGATCGGCTCCCATAGCCGTCACGATCAGGTACTGCGTGGCTCCGTTCTGCTTCGCCAGTCTGGCAATTTGGAGTGGGTAGTCATGATCTACTTTAATAAAAGCTTCTTTTGATCCTGCCTTTTTCATCGTCGTCCCAAGGCAGCAATACACATCATCGCCCTGCACCACGTTTGGCTCAGGTTGGCCGAAATTGTAAACTATCTCGACCAGTTTAGGGTGTTTTTTATCAAACGGTTTCCTCACAAGTACCTTCACCTCCGAATATTGATCCGATTGGAGCAATTGATCTACCAGCTGCTGTCCTATAAGTCCGGTGGCGCCGATTACGAGGGCTGTTTTGGGGGAGGGTTGGTTCATAAGAATTAGCGTTTTTTCAAAAATAGGGTTTTTTGGGATACGCATGTTCGATACGTCCTTATTAAAGAAGAATGGTTAGGGGTTATCCAGAAATTTTAAAATTCTGAAGTGATTAATGATGGTTGGCACGGTATGTGGTTACAAATTGGGAAAAAGTGCCCCGATAAGTAATGATGATAAACGAATACTGCGAAAAAGTGTCTTCAAATCTCCCTAGAAAAGTGCCGAGAAACCGAAGAAGAGCAAAGGCACGGCCATTTTTAAGGCAACTTTACGAAGAATGGTACGCCCGGCTCATTTATGAAATGAAGTGGTTGCCTTCTGGCATGATGATTGAGTTGGGCGCGGGCGGTGGTTTTCTCAAAGATTTAGCTCCTATGGTCGTTTGTACCGATAGTTTGCCTCTGCCTACCAACGATCTCACTTTTTCGCCCGTAAGTATGCCCTTCAACGCTGAGTCGGTTAGTGGCATATTTATGATTGATACTTTCTGTGACCTCCCGGATACTCGCGGCTTCCTGACCGAAGCTAATCGAGTGCTTACACCTGGTGGTAAAATAATCATGATCGAACCTGCCTGCAGTTACTGGGGGCGGCTGGCTGGTTTTATATTTGATCGTAGAAAATTTAACTTGGCCGGAGGATGGTCTGATGGGATTGACGATTCTTCTGAGGAGATAAATTACGCATTGGCGTGGATTGTTTTTGAGCGAGATCGGTCGGTTTTAGCCAAAGCCTATCCCGAATTTTCGGTGGAAAGCATCACCTACCACACGCCATTGAGGTATTTCCTGGGTGGTGGCAACAGATTTGACCATGAACTCGTCCCTTTCTCAGGATTTTCATTTTTTAGCCGAGCTGACGACTGGCTGGCCGGGGTTTCGCCCCATTGGTCGACGTTTATGACAGTGGTAGTTCGCAAGTCATCGCAGTTGAGGTAGTACTGGCAGGGGCTCCCAATTCGTCAAACTACTTATCTTTGCGAATTGAAGAACACTGACTCAATGAATCGAGGAGCGCTACCATCGAAGCCCCAAAAAAACCGACTGCTTGAATTGGACGCTCTGCGAGGGATTGCCGCCGTGAGCGTTATGATCTTTCACTACTCAATC
>NZ_JBGSXF010000490.1:0-5896 GCF_041751555.1 Persicitalea sp.
GACAGCACCTACCTTCCCCAACCGGAGAACCCGCTAACGTGGTTGCGGGAGGCGGAGGTTGTGAAATGGTAAGTGATAAGATACATATTGAAACGAAGGGCTGTAAGGTAAATACGTAACCTCAAACGCTTTTGAAGATCAGAACTGGCAAATTTAGTTACTGAAAAAAGCGCAAGAAATGGCCTTCCCTTATGGTCGCCTCATCTGGACCTACTTTCTTTTTTTGCTCACGCTTGTTCTGAGTCCGACGCACCCTCCACTTTTGGCCCAGTCGGTCGATTTTCCCGCTCCCCAACTCATTACCGACCGCGACGGGCTGCCTCAGGCCTTCGTACCTGCCATCGTACAGGATCGGCAGGGCTTTATGTGGGTGGCCACCCGCGACGGGCTGTGCCGTTACGACGGCCACTCTTTTAAGGTGTTCCAGCCCGATCCCGACGGCCAGGCTTCGCTTTCTTCCACCGGATTGGAGAAATTGATCCTCGACCAGCGCGGACGCATCTGGATTGTCTCCGAGCAAGGCGACATCGACATTTTCGATCCCCATACGGAAAGGTTCATTAATTTTTCCCATCGGGTGACTTACCGCCGGGCGATGGGCGACACCAAGCCCTTCGGACTATTCGTCGACAACCAGGATCGCGCCTGGATTAACTATCAGGCGGACGGGATTATCCGCTTCGATCTGCGTACAAACCGGGTGCAGCGTTTTCGGCATCGGCCCGGCCGGCCCCGCTCGTTGAGCAGTGACAGCGTAACGCAGGTGGCCCAGGCAGCCAATGGCGTCATCTGGATCGCAACGCGGGCCGGATTAGAACGGTTTGAAGAAAAAACCGCCGATTTTGTACATTACCGCCACCAGTCCGACCAGCCGAATTCGCTGCCCGATGACCCCCTTTGCGGGCTACAAATGCGACCCAACGGCGAGGTGCTGACGGTTTCGCAGCGGTACGTCGCTCGGCTCGATCCCCGCACGGGTCGGTTTCGGTCGTATAAACTGCCGACCTACTGCGCACTCTGGTGGGACGTGCATTTCACCACGGATCGGGAGGGTATCTTGTATTTCCACCAGAACAATACACTCTACCGTTTCACCGACCAACGGGGTCCCGAGGTCGTGGTGCAATGGGAACAAAGTGTGCAACAATGCGCCAGCCTTTTCATAGACCGATCGCAGGTGCTGTGGATGGGCACCAATGGGGCGGGTATCCAAAAGTACGACCTGCGGCCCAATGCTTTCCGGGCAGAACCTTACCAGCGAAATTTTTACCTCGATTTGCTGGCCGGATTAGGCGTCTCCGCCGCGACCTTGAGGACGACTTTGGCGGGTCTAAGCAGCTACATTTTCCGCTATACCTTCGATCAGAAGAAAAACCTCTGGTTCAATGTGGGCAGTTCCGACATCTATCGGGTTGATCTAAGTACAAAACAGACCGACCACTTGCCGTTGCCCGTTTCCTTTTTTGGGGGGGATAATGCCATTGCCATTCCTTGCCCCCTGGCTACTGATCCTCAGGGCCGAGTATGGGCGGTACATGACTCTCTGGTTTGGTGGTACGATTCACCAGCGCGGAAGTGGGTGGCTTTCCCGCATAATGTTTCTCCGCAAAAAACAGGAATCGTACTCACCTTCGTCGCCGACGAGCGGGCGTTGTGGCTGGCCACCGATCATAAGGGTCTGTGGCGATTGGACAAGGCGACTGGGCGCCTGCGGCAGTACGCCAATCAGCCGGACGACCCGTTTTCACTTAGCAGTAACTCTTTGTTCTGTCTGAACAGCGATCCAGACGATCCAAACCTGCTTTGGATCGGAACTTTTGGTAGTGGGTTGTGCCGCTTCGACAAGCGGACGGGACGCAGCCGCCGTATTACTCAGCGCTATGGCCTGCCCAACAACGTAATTTACTCCGTCATTCCGGACCAGCAGGGCAGTTTGTGGATGGGAACCAACAAAGGGATATGTCGGCTGAATCGGCGCACTTTCGCCACTAAAAACTACACTCAGGCCGACGGACTGATGGCCGATGAGTTCAACCGCTTCCACTGGCTGTGTTTACCTGACGACCGGAACGCCGGAACGCCAGAACGCCGGATCACCGGATCGCAGATCATCATGGGGGGGCTGGAAGGCATTACGACCTTCAACCCCACCCAGGTTGATGAAGACGCCTTTCATCCCGCCGTCGAACTCACCGACTTGCAGGTAAACAATCGGCCCGTCCCACTGGCCCTGACCGACTCACTTCCTATTCAGGCCGTCGATCAGCTCGTGCTGGCGCACGACCAAAATTTCATCACCGTCGAGTTTGCTGCCCTGCAGTTCAACCGGCCTGGCAAGAACCGCTACCGCTACCGCCTGGCGGGGCTGGAAAACGACTGGAAGGAAACCGACCGCCCCGTAGTTAATTATACTAACCTCTCTCCCGACGATTACGTGTTGCTGCTAAACGCCACGAACACCTCGGGCCAGTGGAGTCCCTACGTCCGGCGACTGGCGATCACGATTCGGCCGCCGCTTTGGGCTACTTGGTGGGCCTATCTGCTGTATGCCTTCACCGTGGCGGGCCTTGCGCTGTCGGGCAGCCAATTCTACCTCAACCGGTTGCAAATGCGGCAAGACCTTATCCTGCAAAAGAAAGAAACTGACCTGAAACAACAGGAAGCGGAGCAACTGCGGGCCATCGACGAGATGAAATCGAACTTTTTTGCCAACGTAACTCACGAATTTCGCACCCCGCTGACCCTGATCCTGGCCCCCACCGAACAACTCACCCAAAAACTGCGTGACCCCGACGACCAGCGGCACCTGTCTGTCATCGACCATAACGCCAACCAACTGCTGGGTCTGGTCAACCAGTTGCTGGATATCTCGAAACTGGAAGCGGGGGCATTACCCGTGGTAGAAGTACTGGGCGACTTGGAGCAATTTGTCGGGCAGACGGTGGAGTCGTTTCGGGAAGTAGGCCAAAAGCGGCGGATCGAGTTGATTTTCAAGGGAGAAACGTCAGCCGGAATGTACTGGTTCGACGCCGACAAACTGGAACGCATTCTCAACAACCTGCTCTCGAACGCCTTGAAATTTTCGGCCACGGGCGGGCTGGTTATCCTGGAACTCGCAACGATGGAAAAAGGCGTAGAAATACGAGTGAGCGATACGGGCCGAGGTATCACGGCCGACCAACTGCCCCATATTTTCGACCGCTATTACCAGGCGACGGATCATCCTGTGGACAATGGTCAGCCCGAAGCCGCTCAGCCGCCAGAGGTGACTACGCCCGGCACCGGCCTCGGGCTGGCGTTGGTCAGCGAGTTGGTGAGTTTGCAGAAGGGGCGCCTCCGGGTCACGAGCGAAGCGGGCCGGGGTACGGTGTTTGTCGTCGAATTACCCTATCGACCTTTCACGCCCCTATCGAGCGAACCAGTACCGGATGGCAGCTTAACCTATGCCCCCGAACTCCTCTCCCCCAACGAGCAGACTGAGGATTACAGACCTCTGGTGCTGGTGGTGGAGGACAACGACGAGATGGCCCGGTACCTCATCGAAAGTCTGCCTTTCCATTACCGCCTGCTACGGGCAAAGGATGGGCAGGAGGGTTTGGACCAGGCTGTGGCTGAGCTCCCCGATTTGATCCTTTCGGACGTGATGATGCCCGTCATGGACGGCTACGCACTTTGTCAGCGGCTAAAGACTGACCTGCGCACCAACCACATTCCGGTCGTGTTGCTCACGGCGAAAGTCTCGCTCGAGAACCGTTTGGAGGGACTCACCCTCGGTGCCGACGATTACCTGGCCAAGCCCTTCCATGTGATCGAACTGCTGCTGCGAATCCGAAACCAGTTCGAACACAAGCAACGGCTGCGGGACAAGCTGCGGGCCGACCTGACCCAATCTTCCTATGCGATTTCTGACGAAGCCACTCCGGCCCCAATCGATCCGTTTATGGAGCAGTTGTACAACTTACTGGACGAACACCTGGACAATTCCGAATTTGTGATTGATGATTTGCTGAAGCCACTCGGCATGAGCCGCATGGTACTTTACCGTAAGATCATGGCTCTGACGGGCATGGCCCCGGCGGAAGTGGTTCGGCTCTACCGCCTCAAGCAGGCCACCGGCTTCCTGGGGCAGGGATTGAGTGTCGCCGAAACGGCTTATAAAGTCGGCTATCAAACGCCCTCCCATTTTACCAAGGTTTTCCGCGAGCAGTACCGGATGACGCCCACCCAATTCGTCCGCCAGTCAAGTACTCCCTGACTTTACCTTGCTGTATTTCCTGATTCTTGCCACCCGATCCGCCCGGATCGGGTGTTTTTTTGCAAAAAAGCCCCATTGGTCAAGTTACGACAGTATTTGGTCAGAATACGACAGAGTTTGTAGCCGCCATTACTCAAATTTGCCAAACTGATTAGCGGCTCGACATATATTCCTGTGTGACTTGCGCGATCCAATGCTACGCCTGTAATCATACCTCCTAACGATACGAATATCCATTGCTAATGGATATCCAATTTAAGTCAACTCTTACAGTAAAATGCATTTTTCTGGTAGTTGCAGCTTAGTAGTCTAAGAAAGGTGCAGCGTACAATCGAACGTTTCACAATTTAAATTCTAGTCTAATGACAGAATTGACTAAAGATGAGCTAGAGGCAGCGGCAGCTAACTTGTCACGTTTACGGGTGTGGGTAAAAGACCTGTATCCCTTATGCCTTGAGTACGAAGAAGCGGTATTTCACGCTTTGGGATCAACTAAAGAGAATGGAGACTGGAGGAATTTTCTTGCGAACATCATGATCGATGTGGCTATTGGGCTGACATCAGCAGCGGCATTAGCCAGTTTAAATCCTGAGTTCATTCCGGCACTTGCTTGCTTGTCTGCCGCTCTACACGACTGGGGGATTGGGAAAGATAAACCAAACAGTTTAAACGGAGAGTTTGCCGATTTTGAGTTTGGACACGGGCAGATGCAGTTAGAGATAGAGCAGAAACTGAGTTCCTTAGTGGACCCGACTTCCGGTTACAGCAACCTAAAAGCCGCCTGGAAAGACAGCATTGCCTTTAACGGGACCACCTACACTATAGGCGATTTGGCAACCAGTCACTTTCCGGGGCTTGGTGATGCTTATAACCAATTACAGTCCGCTGCACTTACGTCGTTCAAAAAATCGCTTTGGAATCTGGTGATTATGAAAACCTGCTCGTACTACAAGAATTGGGAAGACGTGGTAACAACACCGAAACACATGGGAGCGATTGAAGAATACGCCCAAAAGGCATTTTATCCGGCAAATAAAGGGCTTTATCTGCGAGCCAGGTACATCGATACCAGTTCAACCACGAACTCATATGCACTGGCATTCTGGAACCTGGGCATCGGTGGCTATGCGTTCCCGGATGAAGCAAGTAAGATTTTGTTTAAGGACGACACTCCCGGCCATATCATAAACCCTGATGGCTTGTTCAATCGCAGTTATGTATTTCAACAGTTCAGTACGCGAAAACCTGTTTTTCATGGAGGACACGAACTGGGGCATGGTACTCTGAATGATGAATTTGATGAATTTGATTTCACAGGCGGGATGTTCCCCAAACTGATAGAGATGTAATACCCAACAACCTTCCAAAACACCTATGGACAACCCCATTCAAATCAGAAACAACTTTTTTTATCTCGACGGCCAGCGGTGGTCGCCCAAAGGGATTTGTTATCAGCCGCAGGACGGGGTGGATCCCCTTTCTGACGATAAGCTGTCTGTCATTCAGGGATTGGTCGACGGGAACTGGAAGAAACTGGGCATCAACGCCGTCCGGGTGTATCAGGTGGACCCCAGCCTGCCGCACGACCAGGTGATGGCCTTGCTGGCCGCCCACCATATATACGTGGAGGTAGGGGCAGTG
>NZ_JBGSXF010000491.1:0-15394 GCF_041751555.1 Persicitalea sp.
ATAAAATCCGTGCCTCCCAGCTCCTCGGCGTAAAGCTTTATGCTTTTCCCGTTGTTAAAATCAGTACGGGTCACGCCGTATTTTTTACTTTGAAACCGTACCTCGGAATACCCGATGGGAATTTCCAATATATGTTCTAGCAATTTAGTCATTTCGATTCAGCCTATTCCTCTATGGCCTGATGCCTTCTCTCAATCCGCCGCTTTACTGAAAATAACCGCCAAATACCTATCAGAAAGACCAGCGGTGCCAGCACCATTAAAATGTAGCCTAGCCAACGAACATCCCGAAAGGCATCGAGCCTAAGAATGGTTACACCTCCCGCCAGCAGAGCCAGCGCGGTGCGGAAGTAAGCCAGGAAAGTACGTTCGTTGGCCAAATGCGTACGTTCGATGGCCAGCCAATCGGAAAGCGAGAGCTTCAATTTTGTTTCCTCCATAGTTTTTGAATAAAAAAACACCGCCGCGAAATATCGGGCGGTGTCTGAAATAAATTCGATTTTAAATCAACGCTTATCCATCGCCACAAAATCGCGTTCTGTGGCACCCGTGTAAATCTGACGCGGGCGACCGATTGGCTCTTGGTTCTCACGCATTTCTTTCCATTGCGCGATCCAGCCGGGTAGCCGGCCGATGGCAAACATGACCGTGAACATATTGGTTGGGATGCCCAGAGCGCGGTAGATGATGCCGGAATAGAAGTCCACATTGGGATAAAGCTTGCGCGACACGAAGTACTCATCTTCCAGGGCAGCTTTTTCAAGCGTCTTGGCGATGTCCAACACAGGATCGTTGACGCCTAGTTTTTCCAGAACCTCATCAGCGGCTTTCTTGATGATGCGTGCGCGCGGGTCGAAGTTTTTGTACACTCTGTGGCCAAATCCGAACAGGCGGAAGTCGTCGTTTTTGTCTTTTGCCTTATCAATGTATTTCTGAGAATCGCCGCCGTCCTCCTTAATAGCTTCCAGCATTTCGATCACTTCCTGATTCGCTCCGCCGTGCAATGGCCCCCAAAGTGCGCCGATACCCGCCGAGATGGAGGTGTAAATATTGGCTTGCGAAGAACCCACCAATCTAACCGTGGAAGTGGAGCAATTTTGCTCGTGATCGGCATGGAGAATTAGCAGCTTATTTAACGCTTTAGCCACTACGGGGTCGACCTCGTACTTCTCGACGGGCAGCGAGAACATCATGTTCAGGAAGTTCGAGCAGTAGTCGAGATTGTTGTCAGGATAATTGACCGGATGACCCTGCGATTTTTTGTAGGACCAGGTAACGATCGTCGGCAACTTGGCCATCAGCCGGATGATGTGCATCTCTGTGTCGGCGGGGACATTCGAGTCGTAGGAGTCTGGGTAAAAAGCACTCATGGCGCTCACCAGGGATGAAAGGGTACCCATCGGGTGCGCGTTGACCGGGAAGCCCTCGAAAATTTTACGCATGTCCTCATTAACGAGTGTGTGCGTCCTTACTTCGTGTTCAAACTTATCATACTGCTCAGCGGTAGGGAGATCTCCATAAATGAGCAGATAGGCTACTTCCAGAAAAGAAGCTTTCTCGGCTAGATCCTCAATGGAATAGCCGCGATAACGCAGAATGCCCTCTTCGCCGTCCAAAAAAGTAATGGCGCTGGTGGTGGAACCAGTGTTTTTGAAACCGGGGTCGATGGTAATGTAGCCGGATTTTCCCCGGAGTTTGCTGATGTCGATGGCTTTTTCCTGCTCGGTGCCTTCGACAACTGGAAATTCGTATTCTTGACCCTCAATGGTCATTTGGGCGGTTTGTGACATATAGTTTGTCGAAATGTTTAGGGATTTTTAATGTTTGAAAGCCAAGCCAGCGAACCCATTTTAGGTTCCTCCGTTGGCTTCTCTGGTGAATAAAGGGGTTTACAATCGTTTTATACGCATTTGCCAGAAGTAAGGACAAACGCTGAAGGCTTGCAATATCCTAAAAATTATCTGGAATTTCTATCCTGATTCCTCTATTGCGGCATCCGAAAGGCAATTTCAGGATCAGAAACTTCTCAACTATTCGGGCTTCTTGTAAATTTTACCATCTTTCATAACCAACTGAACTTTCTCGATGTCCGTGATAGCGGTAGCCGGATCACCAGTCACGGCCACCAAATCAGCCAAAAGCCCTTTTTGAATAGAACCGATGCGGTTTTCCTGGTGAAAAATCCGAGCGTTTCCTGAGGTTGCGGCTTTTAATACGTCCAGCGGTTTCATTCCGTAGTCCACCATCAGTACCATTTCGCGGGCATTGGTGCCGTGGGAATAAACTCCCACGTCGCCACCCATGACCATTGTCACGCCCGCATCGAGGGCCTGCTTGAAATTCCGCCTTTTCTCCGCGAGTCTTTCAGGTTCGGGGTCTTGCCCTTTCCGCCAGCCGCGGTATTGGCTGATCGCGTCGCCCGCCGCCAAGGTAGGGCAGAGGGCAACTTTTTTGTCTTTCATCAACTTCCAGACTTCGGGTGTGCCTCCATCACCGTGTTCGATGGTCTCGACGCCTCCCATAATGGCGCGACGCATTCCCTCGGCGGTGGAGGCGTGAGCCACAACCGGCCGGCCGCTGCTGCGGGCCGTTTCCACGATCAGCCTGATTTCGTCCTCACTGAAAGTGGGACGCGCCTCACCATTTGGCCCCCAACGGTAGTCGGCGTAGATTTTTATTACGTCAGCGCCCTTGCCGATTTGACGGCGGACAGCCTTGATGAGATCGTCGTGGCCGTCGGCTTCTTCCGCGCCCTGCGGCACTACGAAATCGGGACTGAACCCACTCGGCCCGTAACTACCTGAGGCAATTAGTGCTCGGGTAGCCACGATCATTCGCGGACCGGGGATGATTCCCTCGTCGATGGCTTTTTTTAGTCCGACGTCGTCGTACTCGGCTCCTTCAGTACCCAGGTCTCTGACCGTAGTGAAGCCAGCCAACAATGTTTGCTCAGCACTTTTGACCGCCCGCGCTGTACGATAAGCGCGTGGCTCTTTCAGTACTTGGTCGTTCCAGGAAGTTTCATTATAGGGATGCAGGAAAAGGTGAGAGTGGCCTTCAATCAAACCGGGCAGCAGGGTGGTGCCTTGGAGGTCGATTACCTGCGCTTGGTGCGATTCGGCGGGGAAGTCCTCCGCTTTTCCGGCGGCCATTATTTTGTTGCCCTGCGTCCAAACGGCCCAGTTTTCGTGCATGGACTGACCATCGAAAACGCGGTCTGGCTTCAAGAGGTAGCTCGTTTGTGCGTGGCAACCGAAAGAGATAAGAAGAAAAGTACCTCTGAAAAATTTCCTCATAGTCCGGTTTGGTTGCGAGCTTGGTAAATCGCCGAGATGAGGTAGCGGCCGAATATCCCGATCATCAGAATGGGCAATAAATGTGCCCCGTAAATGAAGGCCTTGCCCGTCATACTGTAAGTCAGGGAAGAAAAGCTAACGTAAACGTATGAAAACAAGGCCATGCCCAGCACCATGCACATTAGGTACCAGGCGATGGCTGCCTGAGGTCGCTTGCTGCGGCGGATTACTTCACTAATAAAAAGGCATACGCCCAACACGAGAAAAACCGTAGCCAGGGCGCGGGGAAAAGTTTTCAAATAATCATGTCGGTAAATGAGGATACCGATGCGACCGATGAGGTTGGGGTGGGAGAGGAGGTAGGCGTCGGTGATGCCCAGAATTACCAACAGGAGGGTAGTGGTGAGATTTTTACTCATTCTTTGAAAATTACTCGTTCAGGTTAGATACGATAGTTTCTACCCACTCATCGGGTGTTTGGTCGTTGCGTAACCAACGAATATCGATGCCTTCCTTTTCCATTTTTCGGAAAAAAGTCATTTGCCGTTTGGAAAAACGGTGGATTTCGGTTTCGAGCCGCTGCTTCATTTCCAGCAAAATCATTTCTCCGTTTAGGTACTGGGTAATTAATTTGTACTCCAAACCGTAATAAATTAGCGTTTGGGCTGGAATTCCTTGTTGCAATAGCCCCTTTACTTCATCAATTAAGCCGTTATCGAAGCGCTCTTTAAGCCGTTGACTGATGTGTTCGCGTCGGAGTTTGGTCGAAGGGTCAATGCCGTAAACCTTGAAGTCAGGTAGTTCGGTTTCAGGGATGGGATAGTCGGGATTTGCGGTTAGAAAATTGTTGATTTCGATAGCCCGGATGGTTCGCTTCTTGGTGGAGGTGTCGGCTAATGGCGAATAGGCAGTTTTTTTCTTCCCGAACTCTTTCAAAAGTACCTCGTGAGGATACGCTTCTAGCATCTCTCTGAGCGAAGGATTGGTGGGGATGCCCGTAAAGCCATGACCCTGCAATAGTGCATTGAGGTACAATCCACTACCGCCGCAGAGGATAGCTGTATTCCCTCGCGATTCGATTTCGGAGAGTACCCGTTGCGCGTCCAGTTGGAACTGGTGGACGTTGTACTTTTCACCCGCATCCACGATGTCGATGAGGTGATACGGGACGGGGTTGCCATTTACAACGTACTCATTTAAATCTTTGCCAGAGCCGATATTCATGCCGCGATAGACCTGGCGAGAATCTGCGCTAATAATTTCGCCGCCGATGCGGTGAGCCAGCTGAGCAGCCAAATGGGTTTTGCCGGAGGCGGTGGGGCCGAGGATTACGATCAATTTGAATGGCTTTGCGGGAGAAAATTTTTCACAAACTTACGACTTCCGGCGTTTTTTATTTTCACAATACCGTGATTGGTTGCTGAATCCTCCGTGATTTCGTCAGGCAGTCTATGCGGATAGCACCGCTGCATCGTCGCCGGATCTACCCAAAATTCCTGTGGCGGAGTGTCTCCATGGGTCTCAAACCCGAGCTTTTGGTAGCTCACACCGCTCGACCATTCCAGGTCTGCGTAGGTCATGATGTCGTCGGGTTGATGTTCTTTCACAAAATGACTCAGTAGTTTGTCAAGGCCGCCCACGACGGTGGTACTTAATAAATTGGCAAACCTTACTAATTCGTAGGAGCGGTGAGGGCCCTCTGCGCGATCAAAAATTCGTGGACGGGCGAAGGTTGCTATGGCCACCAGCAATTCGTCATTGGCGGGCGGCTGGGCAAGTACCCGGAAATGCTTTTCAGGGAGAAACAAACCGTACTTGTACTTCGTAATCGTGGCGTCCTGTAAATGATTTTCCTTCAAAAAATTTGAGGTCGTCGGGCGGTCTAATCGGCGTACCTGCGTGAGTCGAGCCGGAATGCGCTCTGAAATTCCGAGTAGTGCTTTCAGGCGGGATTGGACGATTTGGCGCTTCGTGTACCATTGATCTTCCCAAAGAGTTACGTGTCTCGCCGTCTTGGAGGTGATACTACCCTTGGAATCTTCCTGCGAGAACTCAATAAGAGGTCGAAGTAAAAGTGCCAGCGATCGACCGTTTTTGCCTTCAACGTTTAACCAAAATTCTTCGGAATAATTACCAGTACTAAGTTGAAAAGCAGCGGGCAGCTTGGACAACCATTCCTGCACTTCCTTAAAAAAATTCTGGCTATTTTCTGGAAAAATGACTGAACTCATCGGAAGCCTTTCCACTTTTTGATCAGCATTTCGGCAATGATCTCATTCCCTTTATCCGAGGGGTGCAGGCCATCGTAGGTCATGGCGATTGCCTCGGGGGGATACGGGTACTCATCTTTTTCGGGGTCGAAAGGAATTTCGGTGTATTCAGGGTAGGGGTAGTTCTGATATTCGCCCAATTGTGGATTTCGTAATCTTTTGAAACGCACCGCGTTGGCCGAGGTCATGCCACTATCGTGGTACAAGTCCACGACGGGGAATTTCTCCAATCGGCCGATCGCCACCACGGCGTTCGCAAACTCTTCCAGCGCTTGGCCGTTTTTGGGTTTGTACGAGCCGTAGGCGTTGTTCTTATAATTGGTCAAATAGACAAAATCGCCCCGTTGCATTGGGGTAATCAAAATGATCTTAGCTTTTCGATTGAGCCGCCTTAGCTTATCGGTGATAATTTTGAAGGAACCATAAACCGTACCCGTTCCAGTATTTTGCTCATAATCAGAAATTTTTCCCACTACTTTTCCCTGCCACCAGTCGTTAGTACCCAAAAAAACAGTGTACACCTCGGCCTTAGTTAGCCCGAGCGAATCAATATTCTGAGCGACCTTCACCGATGTCCAGCCGTTATAGCCTTTATTGATATAGTTGATTCTCGGGTTATTCTCTGTGATGCGCGTCAGGTATCCTTTTGTAAGGCGGTTTCCAGTTTGGTTCAAATGGTCATTGAGGTAGGTGATTGAATCGCCCAGAGCCAGCAAAGTGATTTTACGCGGGGCATTTCCCAAACTGATTGCAAACAGTAATACAAATGCAAGGATTTTTTTCATGGATAGATTATTTACCATTTCAATTTGAAGGCTTTATTTGCCAATACAAAATTTGGAAAAAATATTCGCCAGCAGATCGTCGGAGACGATGGTTCCCGTGATTTCTCCCAAATGATAAAGAGCCAGCCGGATGTCTTGCGCCAAGAAGTCGCCCGTGACGCCGGAATCCAAGCCTTCCAGCACTTCGTCGAGGGCCTGAGAGGTTTTGAGGAGGTGTTCGTAGTGGCGCTGGTTGGTGACGACGGTGTCTTGAGGGGAATTTGTCTGAACTTGGGTGATAAGAGTGGATTTTAAAGAATTTAGGCCGAATTGGGTATTGGCGGAGATAGACAGCGATTTGTTAGTTGAGTCGGAGGCCTCCGTCATTAAATCCGCCTTATTCCTAACCCAAACTACCTTCTTTCCCTCCGGCAGCGCCGCCGCCAAAACCTCCACGTCTTTCTTAGTCTCCTCACTATCGAACAGCATCAGCACCACGTCGGCCTGCTCCATCGCCCGTCGCGAGCGCTCGATGCCCAGCGACTCCACAACATCCCGCGTCTCGCGGATACCTGCCGTGTCGATGAAACGGAATTTCACACCTTCCAACACGATCGTGTCCTCGATCACATCACGGGTTGTGCCGGCGATTTCGGTGACGATAGCCTTTTCTTCGTTAAGCAAAGCGTTGAGCAGGGTAGATTTGCCCACATTGGGCGAGCCAATGATGGCCACCGGAATGCCGTCTTTTAAGGCGTTGCCGTAGTCAAACGACTCGATGAGGGGATGAATCGTTTCAAGCAGGTTTTGGATAAGTTGTCGTAGGTCGTCACGCTGAGCGAATTCTACATCTTCCTCGCCAAAATCCAGTTCTAGTTCAACGAGCGAGGCAAAGTGAATCAGTTCTTCGCGCAGGGTTTGCAGTTTTTTGGAAAAACCTCCACGCAGTTGCGTGAGGGCGGTGCGGTGACTGGCGGCAGAGTCAGCCGCGATAAGGTCAGCCACGGCTTCGGCCTGCACCAGGTCGAACTGACCATTCAGGAAGGCGCGTTGTGTGAACTCGCCCGGACGGGCGATGCGTGCGCCGCTCTGCACGAGGAGTTTCAGGATTTGGCGAACGATGTAGTCGGAGCCGTGGCAGGAGATCTCGACAGAGTCTTCTTTGGTAAAAGAGCTCGGCGAGCGAAAAACGGTCACAAGTACTTCATCGATGACCGTATTCTTCTGACGAATTGTCCCGAAATGTACCGTGTGGCTTGCAGCTTCGCTGAGATCAGTGCCTTTGAAATGTTTAGCAACCATCTCGATCGAGCCCTTACCCGAAACGCGTACGACCGCAATGGCACCTACCCCGGAAGCGGTAGCCAAAGCGCAAATGGGTTCGTACTGGTCGATGGTATTGCCGATGAGGGCAGGTGAGGACATTTATCTTTGCCTATATTTGGAGATTCTTGAAAGGTAGAAAAAACGGAAGAGTATTTTTACCATTCTACTTATTTCGCAAAGATAACGCTACATAAATGAAGCTAAGGATTTTACTGGGAATTGGACTCTTAGCCGGACAACTTGCGGGCTGTTCCAACCATACGCTGTACCTCGTTCGCCACGCCGAAAAAGCTTCGCAACCCGCCAGCGATCCGCCGCTGACGGCAGAGGGAGAGGTGAGGGCACAGGTTTTGGCGGATACACTTTTGGAAAAAAATATCAAACACATCTACTCGACCAACACGACCCGCACCCGAGCAACTGCCGTGCCATTAGCTGAAAAACTGGGACTAACTATCGCACCTTACGGTACAGATACCCTCTGGGAAGTCGCGAAGCACCTACGAAAACTACATGGTGGAAATGCCTTAATCGTTGGCCACAGCAATACGTTGCTTCCGCTTCTCGATCAACTACCCGTTACACATCGAAAAAAGACGATTCCCGATAGTGACTACGATAATTTGTTTGTGGTGACGGTTAGAAAGCGATTTTTGAGGCCGCCTTTGATTCGCCTGCAAGAAGGTACTTTTGGGGAAATAGCGGAGTAAGCCTGTGGTACGGGCTTCCAGCCCGTCTATTTGAGGAAACACAAAAAAAACTCATTACGGGCTGGAAGCCCGTACCACACAACTACCGCCAGTATTTTTCAAGAACAGGCGAAGCAGGTTTTTGCAGAGACATAAGTTTGGGGAAAATGGGCGTCTGCAAAGCCAACTTTACAAAGCCCTCCTCCCAGGCTACCTCGGGTACATCCAAAATATCGGCAATTTTCTTCCCTAGAAAAAACCGCATTTGTGCCGCCGGAAGGTTTTGCAAAGTGGGTGACGTGATCTGTTGCTCAATCGCTTTGAGCAAGGATTTAGTCAGGCCTTGCCCCGCCTCGGAGGAAGTGAATTGTCGTTCGGCGACACCTTTATCCAGGCGGTAGGCTTCCAGCATATTCTGGGGTAACAATTCAGGAACTACGCCTAACAGTTCTCCCACGACGTTCCAGAAATACAGAAAAGCTTCTTCCTCTTGCTTGGAAACTGTAATATTCAGTTTTCGGAGCCCTTTGATAATAATGAAAGAAAAGGAAAGATTGGTCCCTGTCATATCTTCCTGACAAACCGGGTGACCCCAAGCTACGTCCCATTTGCCGCTGTTTAATGTAAACCAGCGAACCGCAGCGTGGAGCAGGCGAATCTTGGCGATGCGCTGAAAATTAACGCCGTTCTGCCAGTCGCGCTCCTGCATGATGCCAAACACGAAGGCCCCCGTTTCTTCCAACCGCTGAAAGGTATTGTTCTTTATCCGTTCCGAAATCCACAGCACCTTGGCCCCGTTGGCCCCGGCGTAGCAGTAGGGGAGGGCGTAGGTTCCCAGCAGAAGAGACACCAATTGGTAATGCTTCCAGAAAAAGTCGATTCCTTCCTTAAATTGCTCTTTGTCAGTATGAACGGGAAAGGTAGCTTGGCTATTGATGAATTCCCGGACTACATCAGGCTGAGCTTCCAGATCAAAATCTTCGTAGTCGGTCAGGAAGCGCATGAGTGGCCCGACGGTCGCGTGGCCACCCTGCGACGCTACTTCGTCAACTACCACATCGGCTAAAGGGTCGCCTAAGTAGCGGTAAGGTTCCAGAAAGTCAGCGGGGAAGGATCGTCCGGTAATCGTATCTTTGCGCAATGTCAATTTTGAATGATTGAATGAGAGAATGAATTACTTGAGTCTCTAATCTAGCAGTAGAGCCATATCTAAACCTAATTGTAGAACTTCTAGAAGAGTAGATTAGTTTTTTAAAATGCCATAGGCATGACCGATCTAGAAAAACTGATTGAAGTCAATAAGATTTAGGCGATAAATAGAAATGACCACAACATCAGCAGCCCAAGAAGCATCTCTTACCAAAACTACCCCGCTTCCGATCATGGAAGCCTTCTACACTTTACAGGGAGAAGGCGCGCACTCGGGCAAGGCAGCCTACTTCATTCGCTTGGGAGGCTGTGATGTCGGCTGCGTTTGGTGCGACGTAAAAGAATCCTGGGACGCCGATCATCATCCTAAAACAGCAATTTCAACTATTGTGAAAAACGCTCTGGTCTATCCCGGTCGCCTGGCGGTAGTTACGGGTGGTGAGCCTTTGATGTATAAAATGAATGAACTGACGCTTGCTTTACAAGAAGCGGGCTTTCAAACCAACATCGAAACTTCCGGTGCCTACCCGCTCACGGGCCATTGGAATTGGGTCTGTTTCTCGCCCAAGAAATTTAAAGCTCCGCACCCATCCATTTATCCAGCGGCGGATGAGTTGAAGGTTATCGTATTTAACAAAAGCGACTTTGCCTTTGCCGAAGCCCACGCCGCACAGGTTGCGCCACATTGCAAACTACTTCTGCAACCCGAGTGGAGTCGCCATGAGACGATGCTGCCGCTGATTATCGACTACATCAAAGACAATCCGCGCTGGCAAATATCGTTACAAACGCATAAGTTCATGAACATTCCCTGATGAGCCGTTTCGGTGCTTTTGTCTTAATCTTTCTGATTTCTTTAGCGGCGGAGGCGCAGGAAAAAAATCTCCCTCGCCGCGAGCGCCAACTCTACGCCGACGCGCAGGCTGCGTGGAAAGAACGTAAGCTCGATGTTGCCCAGACCCTTTACGAGCAACTGCTTCAAAAACAACCGGACATTGCGGAAGCGCACCTTCATCTGGGGCAGATCTACGGATTCCAGCGGCAGCCGGAGCGCACCCGATTTCATTATCAACGAGCAGTAGAATTAGACCCCGAACTACCTGAGTCAGCGGCGGCGTTTCAGTGGTTGGGGCGCGACACATTCCAGCGTGAGTGCTACGACTCGGCGCAGGTTTATTTGAGTAAAGCCCTGGCTCACTATCCTGAAAGGTCAAATTTAGCGCTCGTTACCAGGAAGTGGTTGGCCTCGGCCCGCTTCGCCGAGAAAGCGATGCAGCACCCCCTTAAAATCAACAAAAAATCTTTGGGCGATACGGTTAATTTTTTGCAGGCGCAGTTCTTCCCTGTGCTCACAGCTGATAACGAAACGCTGATTTTTACCGGACTCACGCCCGAACGCGATGAGAATATGTACATCACCCACCGCACCAAAAGCGGCTGGGACGTACCGGAGGAAATCTCCAAAAACATCAACTCACCTAATAATGAGGGTACTTGTACCATCTCGGCCGATGGCCGCATGTTGGTTTTCACAGCCTGCAACCGACCCGACACCTACGGCGGCTGCGATTTGTTCTTTACTAGAAAAGAAGGAGAAGAATGGCTAGCGCCTAAGAATATAGGCGACGTTATCAACAGTAATGACTGGGAATCCCAGCCCTCGCTATCCGCTGACGGAAGTGTGCTGTATTTTACAAGCGACCGCCCCGGCGGTATTGGTAAGTCAGATATCTGGCAAAGTACCCTCGACAGCACGGGGCAGTGGCAGGCGCCCCGTAATTTAGGCAGTACAGTCAACACACCCGATGAGGAAAGCGCTCCCTTCATCCACGCCAATGGACACACGCTCTTCTACGCCTCCAACGGCATGCCGGGCATGGGCGGCTTCGATTTGTTTATCTCGCAGCGTGCCGACACACTCTGGAATCAGCCGATCAACCTAGGCTACCCCATCAACACTTTCGCCGACCAGGTGGGCATGTACATTTCCTCAGATGGCAAAACAGCCTACTACACCGATGACCGAGCCGAGCCAAAGGGGCGCCGGGCGATGCTCTACGAGTTCCAGATTCCCGACACGTTGCAAAAGATGTTTGTCCCGACCAACTACATAAAGGGTAAGGTTTTCGACCAACGCACCAATGCACCGCTCGAAGCCTCGTTGGAACTTTACGACCTATCCAGCCAAAAGCGCGTCGCGACATTTGCCTCCCAATCCGGCACGGGAGAGTACCTGGCGGTGCTAAACCAGAACAGCGAATATGCCCTGTACGTAGTCAGGGAAGGCTATTTGTTCAAAAGCCTGACTTTCGTTCCCAGCGACTCTATGCCCGCACTGCGGTTGGATATTCCACTGGAAAAAGCCGAGAAAGATCGGGTGGAAGTATTGAACAACATCTTTTTTGCCACGGGTGACTACGCTCTGGATAATAAATCAAAACTCGAACTGCGAAAGCTGGTTTCTTTCCTGGAAAATAACCCTAACTTGTCTATCGAAGTTGCGGGCCACACCGACGACGTGGGTGGTGACAAGGTCAACCTCGAGCTATCGAAGCAGCGGGCGCAAAGCGTGGCGAAGTACCTGGCCGAAGCGGGCATTGTGAAAAATCGATTCAGTGCCGTAGGATACGGCGAAACCAAGCCCAAAGTACCAAATACTACCGAAGAGAATCGCCGCCAGAACCGCCGAATCGAGTGGCGAATCAAGTGATCCGACTTTGTCTTTTTACGAGATAATTTGCACTTTTGTGGCCTAGCATTTGTTCGTTAAAGCATCACAGAATTCACTTTATCAGCAATTTTTTTGAAAAAATGGATTCTTAAAAAAGCAACAATACTAATTTTTTGTAAAATATTGGTTTGAAGATTGATTGAGCAAAATATGTGATTTCAATGCTCTTTCTTGACGCTCCACTTTCAACTAGAAAAAGAATGTCTCCTGAAAAAATTGATTGCCTGATTATCGGATCAGGTCCCGCCGGCTATACGGCAGCTATCTATGCCTCCCGCGCTGGGTTGAAGCCCGTGCTCTACACAGGTCCCCAGCCGGGTGGTCAGCTCACTATCACGACTGACGTCGAGAACTACCCCGGCTATCCTGATGGCATCACAGGGCCGGAAATGATGATGGATTTTGAAAAGCAAGCCAAGCGTTTCGGCACCGATGTCCGCTACGGCATGGCTACTGCCGTCGATTTTTCCGGCGGTCAGCATAAAGTAACGATCGACGAAAAGTTTGAAATAGAAGCCGAAACCGTAATTATTTCCACGGGTGCCTCCGCCAAATGGCTGGGATTGCCCGGCGAAGAGCGACTGAATGGCAGGGGTGTTTCGGCCTGCGCGGTTTGTGACGGCTTTTTCTTCCGGGGCCAGGATGTAGTTGTAGTTGGGGCGGGCGACACTGCCGCCGAAGAAGCTAGTTACCTTGCCAAGTTGTGCCGCAAGGTGACCGTCCTGGTGCGTCGCGACGAGATGCGGGCGTCCAATATTATGCAAAAGCGGTTGATGTCGCTGACTAACGTCGAGATTCTATGGAATACCGAAACCGTCGAATTGCTGGGTAAGGAGGATCTGGAAGGCGTGAAAATCGTGAACAACCAGACTGGGAAAGAGAGTGTACTCGACGTTTCCGGATTCTTCGTGGCCATTGGTCACAAGCCTAATACAGACATTTTCAAAGGCCAGCTCGACATGGACGCGGCGGGTTATATCCAGACCGTGAAAGGCAGTACTTACACTAACATAGAGGGCGTCTTCGCCTGCGGCGATGCACAAGACGTCATATATCGCCAGGCAGTTACGGCGGCGGGAACGGGCTGCATGGCAGCCCTCGATGCCGAGCGTTATCTGGCCGAGCACGAAATGATGGCCCAACCACAAATGGCCTAAAAAGAATGCAGCGGGTTGATTCTCGCTGCATTTTTAGTTTTAAAAATCAACAGTATAGTTGAGCGTGTCGGTACTTTGATCCGATGCGCTGACTAGCTTATTTATCGACCTTATTTCAGCTATCGGTGATACCCGATACTGATCGTTCTATATGAAATTAAAAATATTCATTTGCCTGCTATGGGCAATGGGAGGTCTGTTGTTGAACGCTCAGGCCCAGGAGCGCGGAAAATTCCGCAAAAATCCTAAGATCAACCAAAGCACTAACACTACCACTAACCCCAATTTTCAATCGACCGAACCGCAAAGGGAGCCGGAAGCCGATTTTAAGGTAGAAACCTCCAACCTCCAATTCCAGAGCCAGTTTGAGCCCGTAAAACCACTGAATCCCGTTGTCAGTGAGGATACAACTACAATTGACGAGGGCGAACCTGAGGTACTTATTGAAGTGGACTCGATGCAGATCGGTGACGAGTGGGTCAAGATTGCTGAGTACTACGTGATCTGGGACGAGCGCACCATCGACCCGTACAGCATGAATCCGCTGGAGTTCGACGAAACCATCGACCTCAAACTTTTTGACCCGGCCGAAAACCGCTTTTGGAACACGCCCGTAGAGGTACCACGTATCACTTCCAATTTCGGCTTCCGCTGGGGCCGCTGGCATGCCGGTACCGACATTGATCTCGAAACAGGGGATCCTGTGTACAGTACTTTCGACGGCATCGTCCGCATTGTGGGTTGGGACGGCAATGGTTACGGACGTTACGTGATGGTACGGCACTACAATGGTCTGGAAACGCTTTACGGTCACATGTCTAAGCAATTGGTCGAATCCGGCCAAATTGTCAAGGCCGGGGATATTCTCGGGTTGGGCGGCAGCACCGGGCGGAGTTCCGGCTCGCATCTGCACTACGAAAACCGCTATGAAGGCAACCCTTTCGATTCCAATAACATTTTCGACTGGCCTAAGCAGCAAGTACGTTCCGACCACTTTACGCTCACCGCCAGCGTGTATGATTACCTGCGCGGTGGACGCACCACGACCAAAAGCGAATACGAGAGCGGCGAAAAACCCGCTTACGTTCGCACGATGCTGCACCGCGTCCGCTCCGGCGAAACACTTTCCTCTATCGCGGGCCGTTACGGCCTGAGCGTTGCCAATCTTGCCAAACTCAACCGGATTTCTACCCGCTCCACCTTACGAGTCGGTCAGAAATTGCGAGTGAAGTGATTGGCCATCCCCTCAGAAAAATGAAATTAGACATACTGGCCATCGCCGCCCACCCCGACGACGTCGAACTCGGCTGCGCCGGAACCCTCCTTGCGCAAATGGCCCTCGGCAAAAAAGTCGGCATCCTGGATTTGACACAAGGAGAACTAGGCACGCGTGGTACCCCCGAAGGCCGCCTCCGGGAAGCCGACAACGCCGCCCGAATTTTGGGTATCGAGGTTCGTGATAACGCTGGATTAGCCGATGGTTTTTTCAAAAACGACGAAGCCCACCAACGCGCTATCATTCCTTACATCCGCAAGTACCAGCCCGACATTGTCCTGGCCAACGCCATTGACGACCGTCACCCCGACCACGGGCGAGGGGGGCAACTTATTCTCGAAAGTTGTTTCTACTCCGGGCTGCGGATGGTCGAAACGCAGGACGAAGTCGGAAACACGCAAGAGGCTTGGCGCCCCAAAAACGTTTTTCACATGATTCAGGATCGGTACATCAAACCCGATTTTGTGGTAGATATTACGCCCTTTTTTGAAAAGAAAATAGCTGCAATGCTGGCCTTCGAGTCTCAGTTTTTTGTCCCCACAGAAAACCGGATGGATGATTCGGAACCTCAGAGCTATATCTCCAGCCCCGAGTTTCTGGACTTTATTCGGGCCAGGGCCGAAGAAATGGGGCACGCCATTGGCGTAAAATACGGTGAAGGCTTCACGTCAAAACGCCAATTGGGGGTAGGGGACTTATCCGTTTTCTGCTAAGGAGAAAGGCGGCTGATTGTCCAC
>NZ_JBGSXF010000492.1:0-4881 GCF_041751555.1 Persicitalea sp.
GCCAGCTTCAAGCTTGCCGATAGATAGAAAATCGTTGAGGATTTCCGTCAGATTATTCACCGCCGACTTGATGCGCTGTACGTGCTTTTGACGCTTGTCGTCTTCCGTTGTTTCTACGTACCTCCCAATCAGAGACGCCGAGGATAAAATCGTCGCCAGCGGCGTACGGAACTCGTGCGAAGCGATCGTGACGAACTGGCTTTTCATATCGTTCAGTTCGCGCTCTTTTTCCAGCGCCCGCACTGCTTCCATCTGCGATTTTTCCAGTTTTAAAAGCGTTTCGGCCAGTTCTTTTGTGCGCTGCTCTACGCGCATTTCCAGCTCGGTATTCAGTTTTTGAATTTCGCTGTTGGCAACCAGAATGGCGCCCTCTTGCCGCTTTCTATCCGTAATATCCACCACGAATGCCACCACGAAATTTCCCTCGCTGGTGGAAAAGGGACTCAAACTAACCTCTACCGGAAATTCAGAACCATCGCTCTTGCGGCCAAACAGGTCGCGATTATGCCCCATACCCCGCGCGCGGGGTGCTATCATGTAATCGTCGCGCAGGTGAACGTGGTGCTTCGCCAGCGGAATCGGCACCAGTAATTCTATTTTATTCCCTACCAATTCGTCCTCCTCGTAGCCAAAAAGCCGCTTGGCCGTCGGGTTGACCATCGCGATCGTGGCTTGTCCGTCCACGACCACAATCCCCTCCGTGGCATACTTGAAGAGCGCATTGAGCATCTCGATATGCCGCATTATTTCTTCGGTATGTTTACTGTATAATGCGAACATAACGATTTTTGGGGGAGAAAGGAGGAGTCTGGAAAGGAAAAGTGGCCGTCTAGTGGGGAAAGGCAGGACACGAATTTTTTTTTAGCTAACCCCTTCTCCCACATCGAACGCTTCGTAGTGAGGTTCTGCAATTGATATTGATTGCCACCAAAACTACTAAGTTGGCCAAATCAAACATATGACGTGCGTCAGAAACTGGGCTGATTGCAGGGGCGAACCCGTGTATTTGCCCATTGCGCGGCAGTTGCTGAGCAAAATCGACTTTACTGTGTAACTACTTCACCATGACAAAGCGGTAACTCAACGTGCGTACCCGACTGAGGGAAGAGAGCAGGAAACTCAATCAATAGCCCCCGCCCCAATAGCCAAATCCCAGCCACAGCTACGAAAATAGGAGTAAGTCGGCGCATTCGACTACGTAGCGTGGGGCTAAACCATTGCTTGAAGAAACCAACCGCCATCATCGCGGGCAAGGTACCCAGGCCGAAGGCGAACATATAAATTGTTCCACTCATCGCGTTGCCTGTAGCGATAGAACTGATCAGGGCCAAATATACCAACCCGCAGGGAAGCAGCCCATTGAGCATTCCCAGCGCGGCCCAGCCGTGAAGTCTTTTACTGCGAAGTTGCGCCGCCATGCGGCTTTTTAACTTTCCGACGGCCTTTTGCCAAAATACCGGGGTTTTTAGAACACGATCCAGCCGCGCGGGCCAGAGGACGTAAAGCAGCATCGCTGCCCCGGCCATGATGGACAAATACCGCAAGTACCCCACCCACAAAACCGCTCCGCCCAAAGCCCCGATGCCCGCGCCCAGCAGGGCGTAAGTACCCGCCCGACCTAAGTTATAGGTCAATAATCCAACTACTTGCCGCCCCCGACTACCTTGATGAATCGGCAACGCCAACGCAATCGGCCCGCACATTCCCACGCAGTGGAAACTACTCATAAGGCCGAGGGTGAAGGCTAGGAAGGTTGTGTAATTGTTGATTTGTGTAATCGTTGAATTGATGTTTATTTGTTTAGAGCTTATTTTTTGACATGAAAAGTACAAAGTAACTTTCATCACTCATCACTCATCACATCACTACCACTGCTCCCTCGTTCCAGTACGTCGTTTCGCTGTTTTTCCAATCGAATTGGAGCAGGTAGCGTCCGGGGTGGAGTTTAGCGAGAGGGATGGTTTGGTGATTTTCAGAATTGGGCATGATGATGAAATCGGTGTCTTTTGTGTTGTTGGCCGGACAATAGAAGCGGATTTTTCCGGCCAGATTTTTATGATCAAATTCTTTCGGAAATTGTACTTCGAGGGTGGTTTCTGTCATCTTCCAATTGAGCGGCTCTGTGAGGGATTTGGTGCGGCGGGTTTTGTCGATTTTATTCTGAAAATCCAATTCCAGGGCATAGTAGTCTTCCGAGACAAGATCCACGCGCTGAGTCGTGGTCAGCGCCACCAGTCCTAAGATGCCCACTACGAAACTGATGTAGAGAATTGCGATTCCGGTACCCCAACTGATATTTTTCATAGTTTTTTGATTTAAAGTACCTCACTGCGGCGCGATGAACGTCGTTACAAATTCCTCAATTTTTTCCTCTCCCTCATAGACCGAAAACTGCACTTTCGTCAGGCGTTTTTTGATTTCTGATTTAGGAATAGTCACGAACAGGCTTCCCTGCGACAGGCCGACGGGATCGAGCGTCAGATCGGGCGTGCCGGCGAATTGGAGGGTTGCCTGGGGAGAATCAAGTTTTAAGATCGGCTTGATTTTGTGGTTGGTTTTGTTGAAAATCTTGAATGTGTAAAGGTTGCTTACCGTGCCATCCTGGTTGTCGATAAAGGTGGTGCCGGGAGCGCGGAAGAGCGTCGTCTCGGTGTCGGTGCGGGTGGCGACGACAAAACCCAGGGCACCCCAAAGCAGCATGAGTACCGCCGCATAGCCGATGATTCTGGGCGTGACGAACTTGCTGCGGCCCTCGGCGATGGAATTCTCGGAGGCATAGCGGATTAGACCGCGTGGCAGATCCACTTTGTCCATGATATTATCACAAGCGTCGATGCAGGCCGTGCAGTTGACGCACTCCATTTGGGTGCCGTTACGGATGTTGATACCCGTCGGGCAAACCGCCACGCATTGCTGACACATCACGCAATCCCCGGCTTCGCGCTCCTCGTTTTTACGCAGTTTGGCGCGGGGTTCTCCGCGCTCGTAGTCATAGGCAACGACCATTGAGTTGCGGTCGAGTAGTACACCTTGCAATCGACCGTAGGGGCAAATGACGGTACAGACCTGATCACGTGCCCAAGCAAAAACAAAGTAAAAAACCACCGTGAAACCCACCACACCGCCAAACAGCGACAGATGCTCCGAAAGCGGCTCGGTGATGATTTTCTTCAACTCATCGACGCCTACGACGTAGGCCAATAGCAGGTTAGCGATCACGAACGAGATCAGCAGAAAAACACTCCACTTACTGACCTTCTTAATGATCTTGTCCGTTGTCCAGGGCGCTTTGTCGAGCAACTTCTGCTGGGTGTGGGTGCCTTCGATGGCATACTCGATCTTGCGAAAAACCAATTCCAGAAAAATGGTCTGCGGACAAGCCCAGCCACAAAATAATCGACCGAATACGGCCGTAAACAGCACGATAAATACCATGAACGACATCATTGCCAAGCCAAACAGCCAATAGTCCTGCGGCCCAATGAACATGCCGAAGACGATAATTTTCCGCTCGATGACATTGAACAAGAACATCGACTGACCATTCATTTTCAGAAATGGCCCCGCAAACAACAGCCCCAGCGCCACCACGGCGAACACGACACGGCGACGGTGCCAGTAGCCTTCCGGCTTCTGGGGATAAAACCAGTTGCGCTTGCCATCCTCGTCGACCGCGCTGAATTGGTCGCGGAAGGAGTCGTCGAAGTTTTCGTAAGCTGATGAAGTACTCATGGGCTATTCTCAAACTTCCCGAAAGCTTTGAGCTCTCGGGAGTTGTTGTCGTGTGGGCTATTGCTTCGCTGCTTCGATCGCCTGCGGCACCGGATTTTCCGGTACATCGGCGGGTTTTTCGTATAGTTCTCCCTGAGATTCTTTGGGGGCTAGTGGTTTGCTGCCGTGCAATTGGGCCAGTATATAGCTGGCCACTTTCTGCATTTCCTGGGGCGGCAGTTGCTTTTCCCAGGAAATCATGCCCTTCTCAGGGAAACCATACTTGACAGCCTTGAAAACGTCTTTGATTTCTCCACCGTGAAGCCAGTAATTATCTGTAAGGTTGGGGCCGACGCCACCGCCGCCGTCAGCTGCGTGGCAGGCAGCACATTTTTCGGTGAAAATTACCCCGCCATCCTTGATTCCGGGGCCTTCGGTAAGCAGCGTCACGTTATCTTCGTTAATGCCCGCACCCATTTTTTCGACGTAAGCTATCCGCTGTACCTCCGCCACTGCCAATTCACTTTCCAACTCTGCCATCTGCAATTCTCCTAAGCCGAAGGCGTGGTAGTAGGCGGAATAAGCGATGGCGAACACCACCGTGCCGACGAACATGAATTGCAACCAGGGCGGCATCCGGTTGTCCAGTTCGTGGATGCCGTCGTAGTCATGGCCCGAGAGAAGGATCTTTTCCTCCTTGTTGAGCGGCGTAGAAAAGCCCACAAACTTGCGCCACCAGACTGGGCTGAATAACGGTGAGGCATTTTCTTGCGCCTCGACAGGTTGCAGATGGGCCGGCGTGGTGAGTTTTTGGTAAAGCATAACTACCTGCACCATCACGATGATCATGATGACGATCATGCATCCCAGCACGAAAAGCACTACGTACCAAAGCACGTTCTGGAAAGGCGTGGCCTCAGCCCCCTGTGCGAAGGCGGCTGGGAAGACAAAAAGACACAGCACGGTCAATATCGTCTTTTTAACGACACCGTCATCCAGCGGAATTGCCTTCATTTCGTCCTCGTGCTTGCGACTCATTTTTAAAACGTACCAGAGCAGTCCCGCGAAGAAAGTCACAAAGATGACCAGCGATATGAGCGGATAAATGCTGATTCCCTCAATGGAGTCGAGATAGTTTTTGAATTTCATATTTTTGGACCGGTTCGCCGG
>NZ_JBGSXF010000493.1:0-6734 GCF_041751555.1 Persicitalea sp.
CCGCGACCCGAGTCTGTATCCTCATCTTTTTGAAAACGGAATTCTGACTTCCCATTTCTCTTATCCAAAGCCTACCGACCCGGCTATCGTACGCCTGGTCGTTACCGCCCAGCACAAAAAAGAAGACCTCGATCGACTGGCTGAGGTGCTTCTTAATTTTTAATTAGTGAATTAGTGAATGTGGGAATAATGCATCTGGGAACTCAGAAACACCGATACCGACATCCATTCTATTGCTCATTCATTCTTTCATTGATTTTTGCGAGCCTTGCTTCTTCTTTTGCTTTTGCTTTTTGCACTCGTCCCGAAACGATGATACTTACTTCGTAGAGCAGTGTCAGCGGCAGGGCGACGAGGATTTGGCTATAAATGTCGGCGGAAGGTGTAATGATGGCCGCCGCGATCAGAATAACAATCAGAGCGTGGCGGCGGTATTCCCGCATCCAGGCGGGCGTCAGGATACCGACACGCGACAGTACAAACACGACTACGGGTAGTTGGAAAGCCAGTCCGCAAGCTAGCGTCAGCGTGGCGACCATACCAATATAAGAACTGATGCTGAATTCATTAATGATGGATTCGTCCAGCTTAAAATTAGCCAGGAAGTTCAGCGCCAGCGGCGTAACGATATAGTAGCCAAAGAGGACGCCCGAGAAAAACAGGAAGGTGACGTAGAACACCGCGCCGCGCGCCGCCTTGCGCTCGTACCTTTTCAGCCCTGGCTTGATGAATCGCCAGATCTCCCAGAAAGCGTAGGGGAAGGCAAAAACCAAACCGATAATCACCGAGGAGGTAAGGGCCATCGAAAATTGCTCGCCCACACCAAGGGCCTGCAACTCAAAGTCGATCTTGTCAATGCAGAGCCCTTCGGCGCCCACCGCTTTACCTAGTTTGCACATCATCCGGTACGTCCAGAAATCAGTCTGGGCCGGAGCGATGATAACATAGTGATAGACTTCCTCGATGTACGTCCAGCCCAGAATGGCGAATACCAGTACAGAAGCTACCGCCCGAATAATATTCCAGCGTAGTTCTTCCAGGTGTTGTAGAAAAGACATCTCCTGTCCTTCCTCCTCGTCCAGCTCTTCTTCAAATTCCTGATCTAGGGCCATTTTATGGGTATTCTTCTTTCTCGTAAAATCTTCAAAGCGCGAAAGTACGCACTTAAAGAGAATTTTGAATTAGTGAATGTCGGAATTGGTGAATATATATCGCCGGGCGACTCCGTCCGATATCGCTCCGGCGACCCGGTCATTAATCCACTCATTCCAAATTAATAGAGCGGCACCTTTGCCATCCAGTCATTCACTTCCTGCTTGGCGGCGGAGATTTTGGCCTCATCATCGTGGTGAGTGAGGACTTCGTCAACGAGGTCTACGATACGCTCCATGTCGTTTTCGACCAGGCCGCGGGTCGTCATCGCGGCGGTGCCGACGCGCATGCCTGAGGTCACCATGGGCGATTGGTCGTCGAAAGGAACCATGTTTTTGTTGATCGTAATATCAGCCTTGATGAGCGTATTTTCTGCCAACTTTCCGGTTAGGCTCTTAGGGCGCAGATCAATCAGCATCATGTGGTTGTCAGTGCCGCCGGAAATGATTTGGTAGCCTTTTTCCAAAAATGCCTTTGCCATTGCCTGCGCGTTTTTCTGCACCTGCACGGCGTAATTGTAGTATTCTTCGCTCAGTGCCTCACCGAAAGCAATAGCCTTGGCGGCAATGACGTGTTCCAGCGGACCACCCTGCGTACCGGGGAAAACGCCCGAGTCCAGCAGCGACGACATAGTACGCGTTTTGCCCTTGCTGGTCGTGATGCCGAAGGGATTCTCAAAATCATGGCGCAGCATAATCAGGCCGCCACGCGGCCCGCGCAGGGTTTTGTGAGTGGTGGTGGTCACGATGTGACTGTGTTCCAGCGCGTCGTTGAGCAAGCCTTTAGCGATGAGTCCGGCGGGGTGCGAAATATCGGCCAGCAGCACCGCTCCTACTTGGTCGGCAATGGCCCGCAGCCGGACATAGTCCCAGTCGCGACTGTACGCCGATGCCCCACAAATAAGTAGTTTCGGCTTTTCTCGAACGGCGGTTTGCTCTACTTTATCCCAATCGATAAGACCGCTATCAGGTTCCACGCCGTAAAAAACGGGCTGAAAGTACTTGCCTGAAATGTTGACTGGCGAGCCGTGTGACAGGTGTCCGCCGTGAGCCAGGTCGAAGCCCATGATTTTATCGCCCGGATTGAGACAGGCCAGGAATACCGCAGTATTGGCTTGCGCCCCCGAGTGGGGCTGTACGTTAGCCCATGAAGCACCGAACAGTTCCTTCGCTCGATCAATAGCGATCTGCTCAATCTCGTCCACTACCTCGCAGCCCCCGTAATAGCGCTTGCCGGGTAGGCCTTCCGCGTACTTATTGGTCAGGCAGCTTCCCGAGGCTTCCATAACCTGTTTGGAAGTGAAGTTTTCCGAAGCAATCAGTTCGATGCCTGATTTCTGGCGGTGCAGTTCTTTATCGATAAGGTCGAATACTTGCGTGTCGCGGGCAGCTTGGGTGAGCGTGGTCATGGGATTTTATAGGTATGAAGTCTACGAATTTATGTGTCTCTCAGAAATTTTTCCCAAAAATACGTGCTAAAAAAGTAGGAATGAAACCTGACGTTGAAAGTAGATTCCACTATTCGATTGATTAACTTAGTGTTTGATTCAATTTTAGGTATTTCTTAAATTTTTTTATTAAAAATGGTACCTTGTAGTTTTGTGGCCAAGCACGTGTAATGTGCGTCAGCCTATTTTCTGTAAAAACTTTACCCTTAATCCCTCTATGGATTCTCCAACTCTCAGTTCCGAAGCCATTCTTATGCAAGCCGCCGACCAGGGTATGGCTTCCAAGACCAGCGGCAGTATCGGTCAGCCGATTACCTACGAAAAAATTCCGACGCACATCTACGAAGATTCCCGTGCGGCCTCGCTGGCGGTGGCGCACGAAATCGCCGACTTGATTCGCCAGAAGCAGCGCGACAAAAAGTCCTGTGTGCTGGGGCTGGCTACGGGTTCGTCGCCCAAGACGGTGTACGCCGAACTCGTGCGGATGCACCGCGAGGAAGGGCTGAGTTTCAAAAATGTAATTTCCTTTAACCTCGATGAGTACTACCCAATGGAGCCAGACTCCATCCATAGTTACCATCGGTTCATGAAGGAACAATTGTTCGATCTGGTGGATATTCCCAAAGAGAACTATTTCTTGCCAGATGGTACCATCCCGGCGTCGCAGATTAAGGAGCACTGCCGCGCCTACGAAAACAAAATCAACCAGGCGGGTGGTCTTGACTTTCAGCTACTCGGTATCGGCGGCAATGGCCACGTGGGTTTCAATGAACCCGGCTCGCTTATCAACGCCCGCACCCGACTCATTGCCCTTGACCACTCGACCCGCGCCGCCGCCGCAATGGAGTTTGGCGGCTTGTCGCAGGTGCCGCGTAAGGCCATTACAATGGGTATCGCACCCATCATGAACGCCAAGCGCATCGTACTCTTGGCTTGGGGCGAGCGCAAAGCACCCGTGCTACGCAGCGCGGTGGAAGGCCCCGTAACCGAACGTAATCCAGCTTCCTACCTGCAAGCTCATCCGAACGCCCTTTTTGTGATCGACGAAAGGGCAGCTTCCGAACTGACCCGCATGAAAACGCCCTGGGCGGTGGATTCAGTAGTTTGGGACAACAAGATGGTCAAGAAAGCGGTCACATACCTCTCGCAGAGTCAACACAAACCCATCCTGAAACTGACTGATAAGGACTACAACGACAACGGCATGAGCGATCTGCTGGCGCAGTCCGGGGCGGGTTATGAGATCAACATTGACATTTTCAACCAGTTGCAGCATACCATCACTGGCTGGCCCGGTGGAAAGCCTGACGCTGACGATACCAATCGTCCCGAGCGTAAGGACCCGGCCCGCAAGAAAATCATCATTTTTAGTCCGCACCCCGACGACGACATCATCTCGATGGGTGGTACTTTCCAGCGACTTGTGGATCAAAACCACGAAGTCCACGTGGCCTACCAAACCTCGGGCAACATCGCCGTAGCCGACGATGAGGCGCTGCGCTTCATCGACTTCGTGGTGGATTTCAACAGGCGTTTCTCCATCGAGAATACGGATATCACCAACAAGATTTTCCACGACGCCAAAGAGTTCTTAAAGACCAAAAAAGACAGCGAAATGGACACGCCCGAGGTACGGCATGTCAAGGGCCTTATCCGTCGGGGCGAAGCCAAGGCTACCTGTCGATTTGTAGGTGTCCCCGATGCGCAGGTACACTTTCTGGACTTGCCCTTCTATGAATCGGGAACGGTGCAGAAAAAACCGCTTGGCGAGGAAGATATCGTCATCATCGAAGACATAATTAAGGAAATAAAGCCGCACCAAATTTATGCGGCGGGCGATTTTGCCGATCCGCACGGTACTCACAAGGTGTGCTGGGACGCCATCGAAGCGGCCGTCGGGCGCTTGAAGCACAAGAATTTCATGAAAGACTGCTGGATATGGCTCTATCGCGGTGCCTGGGCCGAGTGGGATATTCACGAAATTGAAATGGCCGTACCGATGAGTCCTGACCAGGTACTCAAAAAGCGCATGGGTATTTTTAAACACCAATCGCAAAAGGACGGGGTGGTATTCCAGGGCGAAGATTCGCGGGAGTTTTGGCAGCGAGCCGAAGAGCGCAATCAGGGAACCGCAAATCTTTACGATCAGCTTGGTCTGGCCGAGTACGAGGCGATGGAAGCGTTTGTACGGTGGAGGTTTTAATTTAGAGGTGAAAGTGAATTAAAGTAGTCAAGAAACCATACATAATTTCCAGAAAACTTTGAGCTTTCTGGAAGTTTTGCATTTAGATAAATCGTATGAAATTATTTCCTTTCTTGTTCTGCGCACTTTTTCTGAGCACTTCCCTCACCGCCCAATCGTGGCTCATCGGCCCGTTCAGTAAGCATAATTCCGCCAATCCGGTTTTGACACCGCTGACTACCACGACCTTCGACTGCCCGGTGCGGGGTGAAACAGTCAAGTGGGAAATAAAAGACGTCTTCAATCCGGCGGCGGTGGTGCGGAAGGGCAAGATTTACCTGATCTACCGCGCCGAAGACGAAGTCGGAAAGTACAACGGTACCTCCCGCATCGGGCTGGCTACCAGCACCGACGGGCTGCACTTCAAGCGGATGCCCAAGCCCGTGCTGTATCCCGACAATGATTTCATGAGAAAGTACGAGTGGGAGGGAGGCATCGAAGACCCGCGCGTGGTCGAGACCGTCGAAGGACAATACGTGATGACCTACACCGCCTATGACGGCGACAAGGCGCGGCTATGCGTGGCGATGTCGCCCGATCTCGAACATTGGACGAAGTACGGGCTGGTGTTCAACAACTTCACGCGGGGCGGAGGCGAAGATTTATGGTCGAAGTCTGGCTCCATTGTGTGCCGCCGAGTAGGTGGCAGGTTAATTGCCACAAAGATCAGCGACAAATACTGGATGTACTGGGGCGATAAACAGCAGCTTTTCATCGCCACTTCCGACGACCTTATCAACTGGTATCCATTAACAAAGGGCGATAAGTCGCTGAAAGCCGTAGCCGAGTATCGGCCCGGTAACTTCGACTACCGCGTCCTGGAACCTGGCCCGCCCGCAATCATTACGTCCAGAGGCATCGTGCTGATATACAACGGAATGAACGATGCCAAAGATGGCGACATCAATCTGCCGGATGGTACTTACGCCGCCGGACAATTCCTGTTCAGCCGTGATGCGCCCGACCGCCTGACTGACCGCTCGAAAAGTTATTTCATGAAGCCCGACCAGCCTTACGAAATCACGGGGCAGGTCAACAACGTGACCTTCGTGGAGTCGATGGTGCCGTATCGGGGTCGTTGGTGGCTCTACTACGGCACGGCAGATTCCAAAATCGCGGTGGCCTCAGCGCCCTTGCGCTAGAAAAAAAAACGGGCGTTCGGGATGTCAATCCGAACGCCCGCACTCGATTTTTCAGGGCAAGATGCAAGTTGATCTGCTACATCGCCGCATTACTCGGCGGATACGGACGTCACGACGCGCGTGGTTTCCGTGTTGATTATGAAGGTTTTCTCGGCCCGACCTTTGTCAGTTTCAACCACAAAGGCGTAGGCACCGTCGGCCAGGTTCGACAGGTCGAAAATCTTCGAGTAGTTCTCGGTTCCCCGGGCGTACTCGCTGTAAAGTACCTCCCCGGAGGCGTTTTTGATGGCAACGTACAGGCGGCTCGTGAGGTCTTGCACCGTGAGGCGGAACTTCATGTCTTTGTACGTCTTTACCGTCATGTTTACGGTACCTTCCTCGCGCACTTCGGTTGAAGTGGGGGCAATGTTCTTGGCGGTAATTGTGCTGGCAGCGGATACTCCCATCCATACTGCGGCTACTAGGATGATTCTTTTCATATAGGTAATTGATTGTTAAGATTCGATTAATAATAATTGGACTTTTTTAATATTTGGTTAATCTTGCCTTGGGCGACTCTCAAAGTGATCATGCGAAAGCCTTTTTCGTTTAACTTGACATTGCAAACGTACCAAAGCACTGAAAGCAAGTCAATAGCAAAAGTCATATCCTGGAAAGTTCATCTTACAATCCTACGATAATATTAGCAAAGTGCTATGTTTATATAAATAGTACAACAAGTCGTTCATTACTTGCTACGATAAATTTATCG
>NZ_JBGSXF010000494.1:0-2735 GCF_041751555.1 Persicitalea sp.
GAGCGACTCGTCATTCTGGGCGGGCCTAATATCTCGCTCGAGGACGTGAAGATGCATGCGGGGCAAATGTGAAAACGTTCTTCGGTCTTAGTTAGGGAGCCGCTTGTGAGCAATATAATTTTTCATTTAAACGAAGAACGAACAACTCACAGAACCATCAAACTACATCCACGCACGTCGGAGTTGTCGAAACGACCCATCACGTAGAAGGTTTCGGCTTCCGGGCCGAAGCGGCCCAAATCCTGGGTTTCGACGAAACTGCATGTATCGAGGTTAGCGAGATCCACGACGTTGATTCCCCCCGTGCCTTCGAATTGACCATAAGCACGAACATCGAGTGGGTCGTTGGGGTCGCGAAGCAGGACGCGCATTGTGGTGCCGGGCCGGAAAAGTCCTTCGCCGGGTGAGTAAGCCTGAGAGAGTAGTTCGGTCATGCCGTATTCGGAGTGAATGGCGGGAACGTTCAGTTTTTGTTTCAAAATGTCGTGTACTTCTTCGCGCAGCATTTCGCGGCGGCGGCCCTTCATGCCGCCCGTTTCCATGATGACGAGATCCGGGATGTCCTGTAGAAAGGATAAATCCTCATCGCTCTCTGCCCAGTCCAGCAATGCGAAGGTTACGCCCAACACAAGTGTTTTGCGCTTCTTCTGGGTTTCTGCCTCCTCATTGTCAGATAGTTTCTGTAGCTGATTAGTTAGCTTCTCGATATCGTGCAGATAGAAGTCCGAAGAATTTGACTCAGTTTTTCCAATAAAATGCTGAACCATATATACCAAAGACGAGTTGTTTCGTTCAAGGTACGAAGGTAGCAGGGCTAAGATGTGGAAACGATCCAAGGGCCCGTACTGCTGCTCGAAAATGCGCTGACTGAGGAATTGATAGAGGGAAGCATCGTAGAGTGTATGGGCACTAGTCGTTATGCCGGTAGTGCCGCTGCTTTCGAACTTGACCGCCGGACGGGGCGGCTGGCCGGTTCTGATAGTGTGGTGCTTGAAGAATTGAATGGGGAGATGAGGGACCTCTGCCAGCCGTTCCAGGCGGTCATTTTTAATATTCAGGTGGGAAAGATAAGCCCGGTAAGTTGGGTTGTATTCGGCCTGGTAGCGAAACACCCGCAGCGCCACCTCTTCAAAGTCAGCGGGCGTTACCGCCAGAATCTGGCGCCTCAGTTCCTCTCTTATTTCTTTCGGGGAATTGTTGCCTGACGATTCCAATCCAGTTAATTTCGTGAATCAATTTTCAAATATAGCACATGCGTAATCTTCTCGGCGTAGGATTTTTTCTGATAATTATCACGGGACTGACGCTCAGTAGTTGCGTCGATACGCCCGATTTTGATAACACGCCCAGCATCCGTTTCAACGACGTGGAACCATTTACGATCTACGACAGCTTTTCTCAAACCAATGCCGACTCCATCGTCATTACCATCGACTTCGAAGATGGCGACGGTGACTTGGGCATTTCGCCCGAAGAACGTAGCGACACCACCAAGCTAAATACAATCTATAAAGAGTGGGGAAATTACGAGATTACGGTGTTGGAAAGAAAAAAGGACGGTACTTTCCAGGTTAGGCCCGTGTCGGTTTTTGATAAATTATTCTTCGATACTTTGAAGCGTGATGGCAAGCCCGGCCCCATCAAGGGCAAGCTGGACTTCCGCCAAACGCTCCCCGCCTCCCGCTTTGCCAAGCTTACTACCGTCAAGTTCCGCATCCGCGTCCGTGACCGCGCCTTTAACATCAGCAACTCTGTGGAGACGGATACGCTTTCGGTGTATCTTGAGCAATAACCGCCTCTACTCGATTTTCATCACGATCCGAAACGTAGTGCCTTTCCCTGGTTCAGATGACTTGACGAATAATCTGCCGCTGTGGTAAATCTCGATGATCCGCTTGGCCAGCGTCAGGCCTAGTCCCCAACCCCGCTTTTTTGTACTGAACCCCGGCCGGAAAATCTTAGCCGCGTTGTTTTTGCTCATCCCCTTGCCATTGTCCTGGATGTCAATGTAGACCTCATTTTGCGCGAGCAAGGGCATAAGCGTGATGCGGATTTCTCCCACACCCTTCATGGCATCTACCGCATTTTTGCAAATATTTTCTATTACCCATTCGAAGAGGTTCTTATTGAGCAGCACGGTTTGCCCCTCGGGTAGTTCATCATCGATAAAGAAGGCCACCTTAGAAGACACCCGTCGTTGCAGGTAGCTGATAAAACTCGTTACGATTTGGGCGACTTCCTCCTCTTTCAAAGTAGGTACTGAGCCAATGTTAGAGAAGCGTGTCGTAATCATTTCGAGCCGCTGCACGTCCTTTTCAATTTCTTCCGCAATAGACGGGTCTATGTCAGGATCGGCACGAAAGTATTCCGTCCAAGCCATTAATGATGACAGCGGCGTGCCAAGTTGGTGAGCTGTTTCCTTGGCCAGGCCCACCCACACCTGATTTTGCTCGGCTTTCCGTGCTGAACTAAACGCCAGGTAAGCCAGGAATCCAATAATAAAAATTCCCGATAGCTGGATGTAAGGATAATACCGGAGTTGGGTGAGCAGGAAAGAGTTGCTGTAATACACGTATCCTTCTCGCCCTTCGCCGATCTCGACCGGAATCGGGGCATGTTCCTCTTTCATGATTTCCAGATTTTCGGCGATTATTCTTTCCTGCGTTTCAGGCGAGGGTTTATTTGGGAAAGAGAGGTTGTTGTGCGCCGCCGCCATGTTGTTCTCATCGATATAA
>NZ_JBGSXF010000495.1:0-4176 GCF_041751555.1 Persicitalea sp.
CTCGTTCCGTCGAAAATATACGGCGAGGTGATGGAGTACGTGGGCAGGTACTGAAAGTTGCCGATGTTGTCGTAACCAAGCTTGCCGTATGAGGCCCGCAATTTCAGATTGGTCAGAAAATCCAGTTTATTTTTGATGAAATCTTCTTCCGAAATTCGCCAGCCTACCGAAGCCGAGGGGAAGAATCCCCAGCGTGTCTCTTTTGGAAAGCTCGGCGAGGCATCGAGTCGTCCATTAACTTCCACTAAGTATTTACCTTGGTAATCGTAGTTGAGTCGGGAAATCCAGCCCTTCCGGCCCGTTTGCGAGGCCGAACCGGTGTTGTTCTTATCCAGGTCGGGGCCAGCAAAAAGGTAGTCGATGTCGAAGTCGTAGCGCTGCCGCGACGCCTCGATGTAGTTGCTGTTGCCCGAAAGTATCTCGTGTACCAGCAGGGCATCGATGTAGTGCTTACCAAATGTTTTGTTCCAAGTAAGGAAATACTGCTGATCCAGGTTGCTTTCGACGGATCTTCTTTCGAGAAGCCTGGAAGGGTCGGAGGTGTAACGCACCAGGGTGTACTGATCCGTGTCAAAATTGTAGTTATAAGTCGGGGTCTTTTTTCGTTTTTCCTTGTATTCGTCCGTCAATCGGTAGAAACGGTAGTTGGCGCGAGCCTGGATGCCGAATGGCAACTGGTAGGTGAAGTTAAGCTTGGCATCACCCGTCAGTTTGTTACTCTGCTTGTAGCCGACATTGTCAATTTCCGTCAGCGCCGTGGGTGCATCGTCCCCACCGCCCATGGTGGGCAGTTTGGTCGGATCGGGGTATTGGGCGGGGAAGAAGGGTTTTGACCGGAAAATTCGGGACATTATGCCGGTTAAATCCCTCGTGCGCTCCAACTGGATTAACGACCCGATATAGTTCTGGTAAATCATGGAAAGGTTGACACCCATCGTAAGCTTTTTGGTCACGTTGACATCGATACTCGACCGCAGGTTATAGCGGTCGCTCTTGGTGTCGCCGGACCGCTCCAAACCCTGCTGCGTCAGATAGCCGCCCGACACGAAATACCGAATGCTTTCTGTGCCGCCCCGCACGTTGAGGTTGTGCTGAATGAGCGGGGCCGTTTTCCGCAGCGTTTCTTTCCACCAGTCGGTGTCGGGATGCTTTTGCTGATCTGAGCCGTCGGCAAACTTTTGGAGGTCGTCCTTGGTCCAAACCGGATCCAGCCCTTCGTTGTAGCGGGCCATATTCTCCATGCGGGCGTACTGCTCGGCGTTGACGAACTTGGGGATGATTGAGAAATTCTGCAAGCCGTAGTTGGCGTTGTAGGAAATCTGCGCCTTCGACAGCCCGCCCTTTTTTGTGGTGATCAGCACGACTCCGTTGCCCGCCCTGGCGCCGTATACCGCCGCCGAGGCAGCATCTTTCAGGATACTGAAATTTTCGATCTCATTGGGGTCAATCTGGTTGAAGTCGTTCTGGGTGGCGGGCAGCCCGTCGATCACGAAAAGCGGCGTACCGAAACCCCGGATGTTGATCGAGGTCTTATTCTCGCCCGGCTGGCCGTTGACGTTTTTGATAAAAATTCCCGACGTGCGGCCCATGATTTGCTGGGCCAGCGAAGGCATGGGGACTTTCACCAGTTCGGTGGCGTCGATGGTCGAGACGCTGCCCGTCAGGTTCACCTTCTTCTGGGTGCCGTAGCCTACCACGACCACCTCCTCCAGCGACTTGTTGTCGGTCGGCAGGGAAACCTCGAGCGCAGTCTGGTTGCCCACTGCCACCTCCTTCGACTCGTAGCCCACGAAGGAGAAGATCAGCACGGCGTTCTCGTTGGAAACCGGCACCGTAAACTTTCCTTCGGTGTTGGTCGTGGTGCCTTTCTGGGTGCCTTTCAGCACCACGCTCACGCCCGGCAGTCCTTCGCCCTTTTCGTCGCGAACCGTACCGCTCACCTGGCGTTCGGTGGCGTTGGTTTGGGCCTTACCCACCAGAGGTCCGAGACACCACAGCAACAGGAGCAGCCCCCTGACTATCAGCGCTAGTTTTGTTTTCATATTGAACAGGTTTGGTTAAGTGGTTTTTTTGTAAAAGTTAAATTCTGGATAGGCAGCAAGGAATTATTGTATATAGTTAGGGGATTAATTGTATTCATAGTTTGGTAGCAAAAGTACACAGTTTTCTGAAAACTACTAATTTTTCGTGAAAAAATTTTATAAGTTTGCGTCTCTACGCCTCAAATCGGTTGAAATCCGCCATTTCAACTCTCAGTTTACACTATCAACCCACAGCAATAGTTAGATTATGTGTACAATTTTTGGGAATCAACACAATCATCCAGTGATCCTTCAAAACAAAGCCTCCACGACCATACTAAAATCCGGTATGCTGGAAATTAGCCTCTCCCTTTTCGTGCTTGCGAGTTGCCTGTGTCTTTCGTGCCGCAGCAGTCGCCAGCCGGAAAAGCAATCGGTGGCCTACGATAATGCGTGGGCTTCTCCCTACCGGACGAGTGTCCGCTACCCCCACGCCCTGGAAAACGACCAGGGGAACTTCCTGTACGTTTTGAACAAAACCGCCTGGGCGTACTTTGCCTGTGCCGACCCGGCGGCGGTGCTGGCGCATACGAAGAAACACGGAGCTAACGTCATTCGCGTCTGCCTGGAAGGAACTCCGTATTTTAAAGAACTGAATTACGACCTGTGGCCCTGGGGCGGCACCCGAGCGCAGCCCGACTACGCCTCGTTCAACGAACCCTACTGGAACCGCGTCGAGGAGAGGATTCGGCTGGCCGGAGCGCAGGGCATCGGCATCGACCTGGTGCTGTACTTCACCCTAAAACCCGAAAAAGCGGAATCGGCCGCCCAAAAAAAATACTGGGATTACGCTATCGAGCGCCTGGGAAAATACAGCAACATCCTGGCCTGGGAAATCATGAACGAGGAAATCGGCAACGAAGGCTTCCAGGACATCGCCGGGGCGTATTTTAAGCAAAACGACCCGTATCACCATCCCGTTATTTCGTCCGACGGCACGACCGAGGACGCCCTGTGGCCGCACAAGTCGTGGATGGATCTGGCCGTGGTCCACACCTGCACCGGCAACCAGCCGCAGTACGACCTGGCCGACTGGTACCTGTCAATTGCCCGCAACACGGGCCAGTACGGCAAACCCGCCTTCAACAACGAATCAGGCCGCGAGATGCGCCATAAAAACGATGACCCCATTTTCCGCCGCAAGCAGGGATGGGTCTTCGCCAACTCGGGCTGCTTCTGGACCTGGCACTCCTGGGACGGCTGCGAGGGAATCAACGACACCACCTACTTCGCGGCGGGCTACGAGTCCCTTGTACCGATGGTGAACTATTACCAGTCGATCCCTTTCTGGAAAATGGAGCAGAACTTCACCTTGTTCAAGCTGGACGCCGACAACCTGGTGTCGGCTGTGATGGCTACGCCCGACCGCGACTTGGCGGTTATCTATTGCGCAGCCAAGCAGTCACAGCAGCGGGTACCCGCCTTGAAGGCTGCGGTCAGGATTAAAAACGGCACCTACGCCGTACGCTTTCTCGAACCCGCCACGCTCAAAGTGGTGCAGGCCGCTGAATTCCGGTCGAAAGGTTTGCAAAATTTGACGGAACTGGCCCTGCCGCCCTTTCAGGATGATTTACTTATCGAAATCACCGCTGAAACAGCGGAGAAGAAAAGCCTGATCGAAGGCACCCGGTGAGTGAACTAAAAAATCAGTCAGATTTCTTTTTGATACCTGGAATTGCTTTTTTATGCACGTCAGCCGCCTGCGTAACGTTCAGATCGACCTTGGCGCAACTGTCAATGAGCGTCTACTCCTTTTCTTAACCCAGCCCATTGGGCAGTTTCGGCGTTCGGGTGCCAAATAGCGGTGAAACGGGTTTCCGGCGGGCCGGGAGAGGTATTAAAAAAGTAGTAGGTCATGAAGATCTTCTACTGAAAGGTCAATGGTCATGAGTTTAGCCCTCAATCGGCAGAGCAGCGATCTCATGAACTGAAATTTATGAATCACGGAATTGAATTAGAATTCGGCGCGACCGAACTTACACTTAGTACTATTTTTTCGCCAGAAGCTGCCCGATAGCAACGGCAGCTTTACGCAACGAGTCGATAATGTTTTTCCGGTGGGCATTCGTGAGCCGGGAAACGGGCAGGAAAACGC
>NZ_JBGSXF010000496.1:0-35479 GCF_041751555.1 Persicitalea sp.
CGGTCGGCGAGTCGGCCCGCCATGACACAGCCTACCATACAGCCCAGCGCCAGGGTACCCGTCAGGAAGCCTTCCCACCAGGCAGTGAGCCCAAATACGTCCCGGAGCAAGGGCAAGGCTCCGGCAATGACGGCAAAGTCGAAGCCGAATAGGTACCCGCCCAAGGCCGAAATGAAAGAGATTCCTAGAGAGTAATTAGTATTAGGAGAGGACTTTTTCATGCATGATTTTTGACTATTCAATCATAGAATTGCAAAAATGCAAGTTATGACTCAGCCAGAACATAGTTATTCTTACGGAAAAGTTGGATAAAATGATGGTTTTGTCATGTAGTACTCAGAACAAAAGCCATTTAAGGGTGAGCAATCTTTTCACAATCATAAAATCATCCATCATTACCCTGATATTCTCCATTGACATTACGTAGTTCAAATAGCAATATTTGTATCCGTTTGACTTTACCCAATAAGACATTGGATTCTATCTTCTAAACTATACCAGTTGCCTCTTATTTTCTCCTTCTATAATCATAACTCCTAAACCTATTGAACTATGAAAAACCGTTTACGATGCCTGCAAATCGCTGGTTTGCTGGTTCTCTTCACACTCACTGCCTTCGCTCAGTCCCCGATTACGGGTAAGGTTGTCGATGAGCAAAACGCGGGCATTCCCGGAGTGACCGTTTCGGTCAAAGGAAAAACGCGAGGTACGACAACCGACGCTACGGGTAGCTTTAAGTTGGACGCGGCATCAACTGAAACACTTGTGTTCAGCTATGTAGGTTACATTAGCCAAGAGGCGGAAGTAGACAGCCGCACCAACTTTTCCATTTCGCTACTGCCGGATACGAAGAATTTGGATGAATTGATCGTAGTCGGCTACGGTACAGTCAAAAAAAGTGATCTGACGGGTTCTGTTTCAACCATTAAAGGGGATGCCATCAGAGAGATGCCCGTTACGTCAGTCGATCAGGCCATTCAGTCCCGCGCGCCGGGGGTACAAGTTACACAGAGCTCGGCGGCACCGGGCGGGGGAATCTCCATCCGGGTGCGCGGGGCCAACTCCATCAATAGTGGTAGCGAACCGCTGTACGTCATCGACGGGTTCCCGATGTACCCAGACAACGGGGCCATCAGCGCGGGGGGAAACCGACGCGCCAGCAACGCGATGGCGACCATCAATCCCAACGAAATCGAAAGTATCGAGATATTGAAAGATGCCTCGGCCACTTCCATTTACGGATCAAGAGGTGCTAACGGGGTAGTGTTGATTACCACCCGGCGTGGTAAGGAAGGCCAGAGCCGCGTGGATTACGAAGGGTCGTATTCGACCCAGACCATCGCTCGTGACATCGACGTGCTAAACGGAGGCGACTACGCCCGCTACCTAAATCTTCTGGAAAAAAGCCAAGGCGGTAATCCGCGCTTCACCGATGCCCAGATCAACGAAATTGGACAGGGAACCAACTGGATAGAGGCCATCACGCGGACGGGCGGCTTGTCCAACCACCAACTCTCCTTCACGGGCGGCAATAAAAGCATGCGGTATGCCGTCGTGGGAAACTATCTGGGCAATCAAGGGATTGTCAAGAACACTGATTTCAAACGCTACGGTTTTCGGCTTAACCTCGACAACGACTTCCTGAATGGCAAAGCTACGCTTAGCAATAGCTGGTCGTACAACCGGACCAGCAGCAGCAATGTCCCTACTGACCGCGGCGGTCCCGGCGGCATCATAATCACAGCCTTGGGCCTCGACCCTACAGTTCCTGTCTACAACGAAAACGGTCTTTATAACTACCCCAGCTACGATCAGCGCTTTACAATCAACCCGCTGGCTGAGGCTATGGAAGGCGTCGATCGGGATAACACCAACCGACTGTTTGGCACGACGGCCCTGACTTTCCGAATTATGGAAGGCCTGCAATTCCGCACCAGCATCGGGGCCGACATCCTGAGCGCCGAAAGGAATACGTTTTACAATAATCTTACTTTCACTGGTCGCCAGAACGGCCGCGAGTTGCAGAAAGCCAACCGCAGCGTGAACAGCATCCTGAACGAGAACATACTCAGCTATAACAAGCAGATAGCACCCGGACAAACGCTCGATGCTACGGTAGGCTACACGTATCAGCAGGAAAGGAACCTGTTCAATTCCATTGCGACGCGCGGTTTGCCAACGGATGACGCCGGGTCAGTTAACCTGCAAAATGGCAGCAAGCCGCAGATTCCATTCTCCGGTCGCCAGGACTGGGCGCTGGAATCGCTGCTGGGTCGCATAAATTATAATTTTAAAGACCGCTATCTGCTGACTGTTACGGTTCGGCGCGACGGGTCGTCTAAGTTCGGGCCCAACAATAAGTGGGCGACGTTCCCCTCGGGGGCAATCGGCTGGCGTGTGGTAAACGAAGATTTTTTCCAGGGTTCATCGCTTGGCCGGGTCTTCAACGACTTCAAGTTCCGGGCCAGTTACGGGGTAACGGGCAATTCTCAGATTCCAGTGTATCGCTCGGTCGGTGGACTGGTTCCTTATAACTACGTATTCGGTGGCAACCTGGTGGCGGGCTACGGCCCCAACCGAATCGCTAACCCCGATTTGAAGTGGGAAAGTACCGCGATGCTGAATCTGGGACTGGATGTGGCGCTCCTGAATAACCGCCTCTCGATGACATTTGATGTGTTTAGCAACAAAACTTCCGACCTGCTGCTGGATGTGTCGATTCCGCAGAGCACTGGATTCAGTACAATATTGCTCAACTCCGGCTCATTGACCAACAAAGGTCTTGAATTCTCGACCAACTATAAGGTCATAAGCAATAAGGCGCTAAGCTGGGATCTCAGCGGCAATATTTCATTCCTGCGCAACAAAATCACGAGTTTGGGCCAAAGCACGCCCTTCTTTGCTAATAGCACGAGTGGTCACCTGGGCGTGTTCGGTAGCTGGGTAGAAGCAGGTAATCCCATTGGGGTTTGGAAGGGTTTCAAGTACACGGGGCTTTTCCAGACGGATGAGGAAGGCAAAACCTTCGCTGCCAAAGCGGGTTATCCCAAATACGAGGATGTCAACGGCGATGGCAAGTACAACTCCGAGGATTACCAGATCATTGGTAATCCCAATCCAAAATTTACCTGGGGCTTGAATTCGAATATGAAGTTCAAGAACTTCGACTTCACTGTCTTCTTCCGAGGCGTGCACGGTAATGATGTGCGAAACCTACAGCAATCAGAAATGGGAGACGGTGTTCAGAAAATCAACCAGTTAGGCAACATCCTTGACGATTCCTGGACTCCGACGAATACCGGGGCCAGCCGCCCCGTCATCGACGGTCGCCGCGATTTCATTTCGTTCCGCCGTTCATCGTTCTTTATTCAGGATGGCTCATTCGTACGCCTCCAAAATATAGTTTTGGGCTATACGTTGCCGCTCCAGAACAAGTTCGTGCGCAGCGCGCGCTTTTACGCCAGCGGTCAAAATCTGTTCTTAATCACGAAGTACAAGGGCTTTGATCCAGAAGTAAACAACCAAGGACAAAACAACTTGAACCGCGGTGATGACTACGACGCTTATCCCCGCGCCCGAATGTTGACGTTTGGGGTAAATCTCGGTCTGTAAACTTTAAAACGCTTAAAATCAAAACATATCATGAAACTTAACCTGTCTTCCCGATTAACCTACCCCCTGCTGACGGCCCTATTGGTAACAAGCCTGAGCTGCGCTGATTTGAAAGAAAACCCGGACTTCATCAATCCGGACACCTTTTACAAATCGGCCACGGAACTTCAGCTGGGCGTCAATGGTGTTTACGCCGACCTCAATTCCGGTTTTTCCGGCTATTTCTATGACCGCTACGTTTTTGAATGCCTGACGGGCGATCAGATCGGCTGGGAAAAAGGACCGTTGCAGTACAACCTGGGCAATGTCAGTTCTGCCGACGAGTACATCGAGGCGTACTGGACCATCAGCTATCGCTCCATCAACCGCGCCAACGCTGTTATCGAGACAGCCGATGCTATGAAAGACCCGGCCAATGATGCGCTGGTTAAGCGATTGAAAGCCGAAGCGCAGTTCTTGAGGGCTTTTTACTATTACGGTTTGCTTAGTTACTTCGATAATCCGCCGATCACTATCAAATCCACCCAGGGTATCAGTGAACTACCCTCCAACAAGGGCGGCAAACGGGCAGTGATTGACCAAATCTACGCCGACGCTAAGGCTGCCGCGGCGGTACTGCCCGCTTCCTATAAGGGTGCGGACGACGGGCGGGCCACTAAGTGGGCGGCGATGGCCCTGCTAATGAAGGCGCAGTTGTGGGACGAGAAGTGGGCAGACGCCAAAGCGACCGCCGAAGATATCATCAACAACAGCGGCATTCAACTTTTCCCCGACTTCGGCGCTAACTTCGATCTGGCGCACGAAAACATGGGCGAACGCCTCTTTGAAGCACAAGTATCGGCAGCGGCCAACGCCAGTCAATATCAGGTGCATTCGGCACATTTCAATCCCGAAGATTACCCCAGCCAACTGGGCGGCGCGGGCTGGAGTTGGTTGAGCGCCACGCAGGAATTCCGGGCGGCTTACGACGCAAAGGATAAGCGCATCGGCGCCACCTTTATCGAAAGCTACCCAACGGGGCGCTTCGGAAAAATTGACGGGAATTACCCGATGGTCAAATGGAGTCCTAAGGCAGACTTCAACCTGTCACGCTTCGGCGGTATCGTGAAGTCGAACGCCGACCCGAAAGACCCGTCTCAACTGATTTTCGGAAAAGCATGGTCAAACAAACTGGTCGAATTGGGTACGAACTGGACCAATACGGAGAAAAATACCATCTACATTCGTCTGGCTGATGTACTGTTGGGACATTCCGAAGCCTGTAATGAAAGTGGCCAGGGCGACAAGTTATTGGGAATCAACAAGGTGCGAACCCGTGCGGGCTTGCCCACGTTGAGCGGCTTGGGCCAGTCGGCCCTGCGTGATGCCATCGTGAAGGAGCGTGAACAAGAGTTTGCCTTCGAGCAAGTAATGTACCCCGAACTACGCCGGAAAAGCAAGTTCGGTACCCAACAGGACTACTTAGGCGACCACATCAAGCATTATATCAGCAAGTACACCATTGGTCGAACGCTCAAAGCACGGGATTACGTGCTGCCCCTGCCTTTGAAGGAATTGCAAGGCAACCCCAATGTGACCCAAAATAAGGAGTGGCAGTAATCATTTTCAGTTTTTTGATAAAATATAAAAGGGCTTTTCGAAGCCCTTTTTTTGTAGTCTGATATTAGCGATATTTCCCACTATGAAGTACCTGATCGCAACGTTGGTTCTGGGGAGCATGCTCGCCTGCCAGCGCGAATCGAAAACACTTTTCAGCACGCTGAGCTCGACCGAGTCCGGGGTAGATTTTAAGAATACCGTCGTTGAAAACGACACCTTTAACCTGGTCGATTACTACTACGTTTACAACGGTGGCGGCGTAGCGGTGGGTGATATTAACAACGACGATCTGCCCGATCTGTACTTTACGGGCAACCAGGTAGCGGATCGGCTATATCTCAATGTTACCAAATCCGGTGCGGCGCATCCCCAATTCAAAGATATTACGGAGTCGTCGGGCATCCGCCAGGGCGGCTGGTCCACTGGCGTAACGATGGCCGACGTCAACGCCGATGGTTTGCTGGATATTTACGTTTGCAAATCGGGCAATTATCCGGGAACGGGGCGTAAAAACCAACTGTACATCAACCAGGGAAGTACCGGTGGTGCCGCGCCTCACTTTCTGGAAAGCGCTGAGCGCTACGGCTTGGCCGACAGCAGCTTCACTACCCAAGCTGCTTTTTTCGACTATGACAAAGACGGCGACCTAGATGTGTATTTACTCACCAGCACCAATCTCGTGCGCAATCCCAATCAAGTCACGCCAGTAGTAGCCGATGGCTCCGGTCTGGCGAACGATAAGCTGTTCCGTAACGATTCCGATGGCAGCGGTCCGCGGTTCACCGACGTGTCGAAGGCAGCGGGAATTTTGCACGATGGCTTCGGACTGGGACTCGCGGTGGCAGATTTTAATCAGGATGGCTGGGAGGATATTTACATTGCCAACGACTTCCTGGCAAATGATTTTCTATATTTAAGTAACCAGGGAGACAGCGGTGATGAAGTACGTTTCACCGAAGTCGGAAAGTTGTATTTTAAGCACCACAGCCAATTTTCTATGGGATGCGATGCCGCCGACATCAACAACGACGGGCTGACGGACTTGGTAGTCGCCGACATGCTGCCCGCCCACAACGAGCAGCGCAAAAAAATGGCGGGAGCTTCCAACTTCCAGCAATTTGAAGCCGTTCAGCGCGCGGGCTATCACCCGCAGTTTATGCGCAATATGCTTCAAGTGAACATCGGTCAAGCTCCTGATGGGCAAATAATTTTTTCAGAAATCGGGCAGTTTGCGGGCATATCGGCCACCGATTGGAGTTGGTCGCCGCTGCTGGGCGATTTCGACAACGACGGCTGGCGTGACCTGTTCATCACCAACGGCTACCTCCGCGACATCACCGACCTGGACTTCGTGTCGTCCAACGGTCTATACGCGCAGGAAGAAGGGCGTAGCCCCGAAGAAGTTAATCAATACCTGCGGCAGGGCGCTCGTAAAATGCCTGGTATATTGAAACCCAATCGCTTTTTCCGCAACCGCCGCGACCTTACTTTCGAGGACGTCACAGCCGCCTGGTTCGGCGACGAGCCTTCGTTGTCTAACGGCGCGGCTTACGCCGATCTCGACCGCGACGGCGACCTGGATTTGATCGTCAACAACATCAATCAGGAAGCCTATATTCTGCAAAACAATATGACCAATACTCACTTTGCTCAGGTAAAACTCAAAGGCCCGGCACAAAATCCTTTCGGCCTGGGGGCGGATGTCACGCTGTATAGCAAAGGCCTTGTGCAAACGTATCACCAAGCAGTCACGCGGGGCTACCAGTCGTCGAGCGACTACCTCATCCATTTCGGGCTAGGGGATTCGGCTCAACTGGATTCTCTGAAAGTAGTTTGGCCAGATGGGAAGGCACAGATACAGAAAAACCTACCCGGCGATGAGCTACTCACGCTAAACTACGTGCAGGCGCAGCAGCTATCCGACCAACCGAGCGACACATCGCCAGCGCTACTGACCGACGCCACCCGTTCCGTCGGCATCGACTTCCTGCACCAGGAAGAAAGCTACTTGGACTATAACCAGGAGCCCCTTTTACCCCATAAACTTTCGCAACAAGGACCTAAACTTGCCACCGGAGATGTCAATGGCGACGGCCTAGAAGACTTTTTTGTAGGTGGTTCTTTCCGGCATTACGGAAAGTTATTTCTCCAAACGGCAACAGGAAGTTTTATAGAAAAAGCCTATACGGACGAAACCCCACCTAAGGACGAAGAAGACGTGGGCACGCTGCTGTTCGATGCGGATGGCGACGGCGACAACGATTTGTACATCGTAAGCGGCTCGAACGAATACCTCGATGGCTCTACCTATTACCAGGATCGTCTCTACCTGAATGACGGCAGCGGAAAATTCACCGACGCCACCGACCGACTGCCGCCCATCCGGCACAGCGGTTCGTGCGTCGTGGCGGCCGATTTCGATCAGGACGGCGACCTCGACCTGTTTCGCGGCGGACGACTCCGAGCGTTGCAGTACCCGTTGCCAGGCGAAAGCTACCTGCTGGTCAACGACGGCAGTCGTTTTCGCAACGCGACGGAGCAAATTGCGCCTGGCCTGGGGTCGATCGGTATGGTAACCGGCGCCGTCTGGGCGGACGTGGACCGGGATTCCTGGCTCGATCTGATCGTGGTGGGGGAGATGATGCCGATCACGGTTTTTAAGAACAATCGCGGGCGGCTGGAACGCCAAACGATCGCGTCTCTGGATGATTCGGAAGGTTTTTGGAACTGCATCAGCGCGGGCGATTTCGATCAGGACGGCGACCCCGATTTTGTGGTGGGCAACCTGGGCCTCAATAGCCGTTACCGGGTTTCTCCGACCGAACCTATGCGCGTCTACGCGGGCGATTTTGACGGCAACGGTCGGTTGGATGCCATTGGCACCTATTATTTGCAAGGAAAGGAGCATCCCATCGCCTCCCGAGAGGATTTGGGTCGGCAGTGGCCGGGTGTTAAGAAACAATTCACCAATTACGCCAGCTACGCCAAGACGCTTCTCGGTGACCTTCTGTCGCCTGAACAGCAGCGATCGAGTACTTTGCTACGAGCATCTCGGCAAGAAAGTGTCTTGCTCGAAAACACGGGGGGCGGCTTTCAGATAAGATCCCTGCCCAACCTGGCGCAATGGGCGCCCATTCAGGATTTCCTGGTCGATGATGTCGATAAGGACGGTCACCTGGATGTGCTAGCGGTTGGCAATGCCTACGATAATGAGTCAGTTTCCGGACAATACGACGCAATGACGGGGCTGTTTTTGAGGGGCGATGGACGCGGGTATTTCAAGCCATTGCTTTTTCCAGAAAGCGGCTTTCTGGCCGATGGCGACTGCAAAGGCATTATTCGCGTAAAAGTCAAAAGCGGGGTGATCTATGTGGTATCCGGCAACAAAGCTCCTTTGCGGATATTTAAGAAAAGCCTAGCAACCAAGTAGTTTGAACAAATTTCTCACAAGGCTTTGGGAGCTTCCTACCGGAGCTAGCCATCAGATTATATTGTGGAGACGCGATTTGTTACGTTTAAAGGATGAACAAACAATACCTGAACCATCAGGCCAGGTTTTCGGATCAAGCAGTTTTAGCTCCTTTTTCTTGTAATTTGAAAGTCTAATAAGTCCCCGTTGCCTACCTTTGCCCCTATGACACTAAAAAACGATCTTCTGCTCCGCGCCGCGCGGGGCGAGCGCGTCGAGCGGACGCCCGTATGGGCCATGCGGCAGGCCGGGCGCATCCTACCTGAGTACCGCAAAGTACGGGCGCAGGCGGGTAGCTTTATCAAGCTTGCCACTACCCCCGAAATGGCCGCCGAGGTTACGATTCAGCCCGTAGATATTCTGGGCGTGGACGCGGCCATCATTTTCTCCGATATTCTGGTTATCCCCGAAGGCATGGGGCTGCCCTACGAAATGGTCGAAAAGCGCGGCCCGGTGTTTCCGCGCACCGTGCAGACGATGCAGGATTTGAAAACGCTGCGCGTGGCCGATCCCGAGGAGGATCTCAGCTACGTCACCGACGCGCTGAAAATTGTGAAGCGGGAATTGAGCGGACGGGTGCCGCTGATTGGCTTTGCGGGCGCACCCTTCACGATTTTTTGCTACATGACGGAGGGCAAGGGTTCCAAAACCTTCTCGATCGCCAAGAAATTGCTTTACACCGACCCCGAGTTTTCCCACGTTCTCCTGCAAAAAATCACGGACAGCACCATTGCCTACCTCAAAGCGCAGATCAAGGCCGGGGTGGACCTACTACAAGTCTTCGATTCCTGGGCGGGGATTCTTTCACCCACGCAGTACCGCCTTTTTTCGCTGCCCTACATCAAGCAAATTTGCGATGCGATACGCGGGGATGCTATCCACGAAGTACCCGTGACGGTTTTTGCCAAAGGCGCGTACTTTGCCCGGCAGGAAATCGGGCAACTGGCTTGCTCGGTCGTGGGTTTGGACTGGAACATGGACGTAAAGGAAACGCGGGCATTGATTCCTGACAAAACGCTGCAAGGCAATCTCGATCCCTGCGCCCTGTACGGTACTTTCGACCAAATCCGGACGGAAGTGAAGCGCATGGTCAGCGAGTTTGGTACTCAAAAGTACATTGCTAACCTCGGCCACGGCGTCTACCCCGATACCCCGCCCGACAACGTCCGCTGTTTTATCGACGCCGTGAAGGAATTCTCGCAGGTCTAGTCCCAGACGCCAGGTTCAAGCACTTCCAGCACATGGCCATCGGGATCGTCGAAATAGAACGACCGTGTTCCCCGCGCCCAGGTTTCGTGGTGATAGACGTCGATGCCTTCGGCTTGAATTTCATGCAAGTACTTTTCGTACTGTCCGGCGGGGGCTTCAAAAGCTAAGTGTAACTTACCTGCACCGTAATGCGGCGGCGGTGATTGCTTGGCTCGCGACACCTCGGGCAAGAAGCACAGCAGCACCGAACTACCCGCCCGAAAGAATACATGACTGCCTTCGACCAGGGAAATCACTGCCAGCCCGAGCTGCCCAGCGTAAAAATCGCGGGTACGTTCAAGGTCGCTCACGTACAGGCAGGTTTCTTTGATTTGGACAAATTCCATCACCGTTTTTATTTTACAGAGAATGAAAAAAAAATGTGTCTTTCTCGATCGTGACGGAATTTTGAATTCTGATGAGGAATACTATACCTACCGTCCCGAGGATGTCTTTTTGATCGAAGGAGTAGACGAAGCCTTGCGCAAACTACAGGAAGCAGGCTTTTTCCTGATCGTCATTACCAACCAGGCGGGAATCGCCCAAAAACTCTACAGCCCCGCCGAAGTGAAAGATGTTCATCGCCTGATTCAGGAAAAAAGCGGCGTCACGCTGGACGACCTGTACTTTTCACCGCATCATCCTGAACATTCCTCCCGCTCACTGCGCCGTAAGCCGGATTCCCTGATGATTGAGAAAGCAATAGCCAAACACAACATTGATCCAACGCAATCCTGGATGATCGGTGACCGCCGTTCGGACATTCAGGCCGGGCGCAAGGCGGGCGTAAAGACCATTTTTATTGGAGGGAAAGAGACTGAGGGTGATCTTGGCGATTTTCAGGCAAATGATTTGCTGGAAGCAACGGACGTTATCCTTTCATAAGCTGATTAGAGCCAGATAAGCCTCTTTGTCGCTACTTGCGCTTTAACTTTTGCTTCACCCAGGGATAAGCCATGTACACGACTTCCGTGGCTCCGATGCCGATGCCTGCGCCAAAAAGTACGTCGGCTAGCCAATGGCGGTTATTGATGATGCGCAAAGCCCCCACGCCCGTCGCGGCGCTGTACCCGCCCACGGTGTACCAAGCACTACGATGGCCGTATTCTTTGTGCAGCAGCGTTGCCGAAGCAAAGGCGCTGCTGGTGTGGCCCGAAGGAAAGGAATCGAAAGTCGTGCCGTCGGGTCGGGGGTAGTTCGTGATACCTTTAAGTAAGAATGTCACGCCCCCTTGTGCCAGCCCGGAAGCCACGGCCAGCAACACCTGCTCTCCAAAGGGATGTTTGCCTTTTACACCCGCGGCGCCCAAGCCTAAGCTCAGTACCACCGGAGCGAACAGCAGGTAGTCATCGGCGTGCGTACGATATCCGGGAAATCGGCTTTCCACCCGCTGTTCTAATTGGCGGCTAATTTTCCCTTGCACCAGCAAGCCGCTCACCGCCAGTCCCGCCGGAACGATTAGCGGCCTGACGCGGAAAGGCTCCACGGCCAATGACTCCTGCAGCGTATCGTTTACTGCCTCGTCAGAAACCAGAGAATTGCGCATGGCATCTCGCGCAAAATCTCCGGTAAAGTCTTGTCCACGAACCTGAAATACAAAACTCCAGGCTAGAAGAAATACTACACCAATCTGTTTTTTCACAATGATAGAATTTTTGCCTGCTAGTTGCCCGAGATGCCATTACAACGTGAACAGAATATTATGGAGGTGCCACTCTGAAAAAATTGTGCGTGCGAAAGGCCGCCAACCAAACGAAATACCCAGCCAGTGCGACAATCGCTACTTGCATTCCGTAATCGAGCAGGAAAGTTGGCGCAGCCCAAATATCCGAAGGAACCAAGTACTTGGGCATGCCCAGCCGCCACCAATAGGAAGGATGTACTACGCACAACAGGTTGAATATGAGCAGTAAGATTACCTGTTTTTTGTCCTTCCAATCGACCACAAAAAAGACGAGCGGAATCAGAAACAGGAAGATGTAGTTGCTGTACGCGCTTTGCTGCACGATCATCATCGTGGCATACAGCGCAATCCAGGTACGGGAAAGCATAGTTGCAAAGTCGGCATTGCGCCAGCGCCAGGCAGTCCAGGTTCCCATTCCTACCGAAAGTACCAGCCCTACCCAGTTCCAGATTTTTTCACCCACGCCAATCTGGTTGAAAAACCACGGATTCAGCACCGACGGGAGGTTAGGCGCTCGCAGCGTCTTGGCCTCGTCGAGCGGTTGGGTAAATTCCCAGCCTACCAGCGGGTAGAGAATCGCCAGACTCACCGCCCCGACTAATGCCATCGTGACCACGAAGCGAATTTTTTCTTTCTCTAAAATAAACAAAGGCACGAATACCAGCACAAGAATCGCCTTGGTAAGCAGCAGCCCCAGTGCCAGTGTGAGGGCGTACACTTCGACGCGACCCGTGCGCTGCCGCAGCAAGTAAGCCAGCACGACGAACAGCCACATCCAAACGTCTTCCTGCGCCCCGACGACGCATAAGACCAGCGAACCCGGCAACAGATAATAAAGTAGCGTTTTAAACAAAAAATCGGCATCCGAAAGGGCCGAAAGCCGGGAGCGGTACAAATGCCACGAAACCCACAGCGCCAGCGCGTCCATGACCGTCATCATGAATACAATCATGCGCGGGTCGTACCAGAACTTCAACCAGAGCCCCAGGTAATAAGCATACAGTGGCGAGTATGGCGACCAGAAATCGCGATAAACTACCTGGCCCATAGATGCCTTGCTTCCTTCGTCCCAAAAACCGTTCACATCGGAAGTGGGCGCGAAGCTCGCCACCAGGTAAACTGTGACAAAGGGAAGCAGCCGAAAAAGAAACCAGCCGACGGCTAACCAGCTTGGGGTACTTTTCTTGGTAAAAAATTTTAGAAAAAAGTTTTTCTTCCACCAAACTATCCCCGTCAGCACGAGAAGCGCAACGCTCAGAACCGTTTTGATCAGGACAATATTCATGCGACGGAGATGGGTTGGGGAAGTACCACTTGACGATAAGCTTGCCGCAGTATCCAGAAGAAACAGATAACGCTCAGCAGTTGCAGGGTATATTCTAAGATGTAAATCGGATTTCCCAGCATCCCGAAATTGACGTAGGAAGGCTGCCCGTTGTACACGTACACAAATGGTTGTACAACAGTCAGCCAACTCAATGCTAAAAGTGCGCTGACATGCCAGGGATTCTTGACATCGATCAATTCAAAGACTACCGTCACCAGAAACGCGATAAGATAAGCCCCTGGCGCGCTCGCCTGGAAAATCATCATGCACACGAAAGTCGCTACGAATAGCGCGGGCAATGTTTCGGCTACCGGGCGGTGGCGGCTGCGGTAGGCAAAGTAAGAGGGAATCAGGATCGTAAATGCCAGTCCGAACCAGTTGAGCAGTGGCGAGTTCTTCTCGTTGATCGTGATAAAAAACTCCACCACAGGCCGCAAAATCGAGAACAGATTTGGCGTCATCAACTGCTCGGTGTGCTGGATCGGCATCAGGAAAAGGTCACCGATTTGCCAATACAAGAAAGCCAGTACGGGCAACCCGATCGCTGCCATCGTCAGCAGTAGTTTGACGGGCTTTTTAACAATAATCAAAAGTGGAAACAGCAGAAAAATGAACGTGACCTTAATTGTCAGCAGCGCGAGGGCGAAAATAACGCCGACGCCAACTTCGTAGTTCTGCGGGTGTTGGCGCGTGTGCCGCCACATGAGCAGGGCCGCGCCCCAAAACCATACCTCCTCCTGGCCATCGACCAAAATATACATAAAGGCGGCGGGCAACAGCCAGTACAAGTAGGTTAGTTGCAGGGCGTTGGTCTTTTCAGTTTTGTAGGTACGGTACGTCAGCCAGAGAATCAGCGTTTCCATCACGACCATCAGCAGCACGATAGCCCGCGAATTTTGCCACAGCCACAAAGGCAGACTGATAATATAAGCGAACAGCGGCGCGTGATACGACCAGAAATCCCGATAAACAAAACCGCCCAGCTTGGCCGCCTCAGCTTTGTAGAAGAAAAAAGGAACGTCGCCCCGCGGATCTTCACCAATGATCAGGAAAATGCCGATCCACGGCAACAGCCGGAATAGAATGAAACCTGCGCTCAAAGCCAAGTTTTCTTTATCGCGCTGCCAGTTGGCAAAAAGAGTGGGTTTGTTAATTACCCAAATGATCGCTCCCGTCAAGAGCAGGTTCAGGAGCAGTTTTGCGTAAAAAACGGTCAGTATCGGCATATCGATCCAGCATGTGGCAGCCGGATTTCTGTGGATGAAAACAGTGGTCGCCGCTTGTTCCGGGAATTTCCGCAAAACTAGTAAGTTTCTCCCGAAACTGACCGATTTTGGCTTAGGACAAAAACTTTAACTTGCCCGATACGTTGATTTGGTTGTATTCTTGACTACAAACATTCATCCCCAAACGATACACGAAAAATCATGGCGGTACTCATAGAAAAAGTCGGGTTAGACTTCAACCTCAGCGAAGAACAGGAAGCAGTGCGGGAAGCGGCCCGCGATTTTGCGCAGAGCGAACTACTGCCGGGTGTCATCGAGCGCGACACGGCGCAGAAATTCGACAAAGATCTACTCCGCAAAATGGGCGAGATGGGTTTCATGGGCATGATGGTCGCGCCAGAGTACGGCGGCGGTGGCATGGATACCGTGTCTTACGCGATCGCGGTGGAAGAAATATCCAAAGTGGATGCATCGGCTTCGGTCATCATGTCGGTCAATAACTCGCTAGTTTGTTGGGGTTTGGAGGCTTTTGGTAGTGAGGAACAAAAACAAAAGTACCTCACGCGCCTGGCCACGGGCGAGATTATTGGAGCCTTTTGCCTATCAGAACCAGAGGCTGGCTCCGATGCTACCTCGCAGCACACGACGGCGCAGGATATGGGCGACTACTACTTGTTAAACGGCACGAAGAACTGGATTACCAGCGGTGGCACGGCGTCGGTTTGCCTGGTTATGGCGCAGACTAATCCCGAAAAAAAGCACCGGGGCATCAACTGCCTGATCGTGGAAAAAGGCAGCGAAGGCTTCGCGCTAGGGCGCAAAGAAGACAAGATGGGCATTCGGGCGTCGGACACGCATTCGCTGATGTTCTCAGATGTGAAAGTACCAAAGGAAAATCGTATCGGCAAAGACGGTTTCGGCTTCAAATTCGCCATGAGTACACTCAACGGCGGGCGCATCGGCATCGCGGCGCAGGCGCTCGGCATCGCCGCCGGAGCCTTTGAGCTGGCGCTACAGTACGCCCAGGAGCGTACTACTTTTGGGCACCCGATCTTCGACCATCAGGCAATTCAGTTCAAGCTCGCCGACATGGCGACGCGCATCGAGGCGGCGCGGCTGCTGGTGTATAAGGCGGCTAAGGATAAAGACGAAGGCAAGGACTACGTCAAATCCGCCGCGATGGCTAAGCTCTATGCCTCCGATGTGGCGATGTGGGCAACGACCGAAGCCGTGCAGATCCACGGCGGCTACGGCTATGTGAAGGAGTACCACGTAGAGCGGCTGATGCGTGACGCCAAGATCACCCAGATTTATGAGGGTACCTCAGAAATACAAAAATTGGTGATCGCTCGGGAGCTTGTCAAATAGGGCAAAATAGGGGTCAAGTTGAATTTTTCGGTAGAAGTGTGCGCTATTTTAAGAATTACGCGCACTTTTTTTTGAAATTTAATTGTAATTTGCTTGTATTAGTTTTGTGCAATTTATTAGATTTGTACAAAATTAGGATTTTGAGCATTATAGCGCCCCAAAAAATATACTATGGAAGATTACAACAAGATCATTGAATCCCTCGGAGTGAAGTTCGTGAAATCGCGGCATATCCAGATGAACCAGCCCATCACGATTAAGAACTTTTATGATGTCCAGAACTCTTTGACCATCCTTTACGATGGCGAAGTTTCCTTCGCCGTTGAAGGTGACGACGAACCTCAAGAGGTAGAGGCAGGCGATATGTTGTTTATCCCCGGTGGCAAGCACGCCACGGTGACTTACGGCAGTTCCAATTTGGCCAAGACGGTTTCGAACGAGGATTTCATGACCAATCGCGACAACTACATTCAGTCGGGCTACGACCCGCTGACGATTGGAAAGCTGCCCAATTCGTTTGGTTTGGTCTCTTTTGAGGCCAAAGTGTTCGACACTGTTAATTTCTTTACGTCGCTCGACGTGCCGCCTTTCCTCATCAAGCGCGACGACCAGATCGCCAATACGATCAACCAGATCTTGGCCGAGGACATGAACGACATCGCTGGAAAAGGCCGGGTCATCAAGATCAAAACCGAGGAGGTAGTGATTGAGATTATCCGCTATATCCTTAAAAATAAGCTGTTCGTCGAGCAGTTGGTCACTAACAGTACCTATTTTAAAGATCCGCGCCTGATCGATATTTTTGCCTACATCAAGGACAACCTTGGCGGCGATCTGTCTAATAAAGTACTGGCTAACGTTGCTAACGTATCGGAAGATTACGTAGGACAGTACTTTAAGATGCTTACGGGTATCAACCCACAGGACTACATCGAGTACCAGCGTATGGAAAAGGCAGTAGATCTACTGCGTACTTCCAAGAAGAGCATTCGCGCCATCGGTTCCGACGTGGGCTATAAGGACACCGCCTATTTCTGTCGCCGCTTTAAGATGATGTTCGGCATCCCGGCGGGCAAAATGCGCCGCCGCGAGTCGCTGATGAACGTTTAAATGAGTTGACAGTGGACGGTGCCCCGGCGTGCTTCTGCCACGATACCGAAAAAGCCGCAGGATTCGTCCTGCGGCTTTTCGTATTGTAGAGACGCGATTTATCGCGCCTAATCGTCGAATTTGCTATTCGAGTTTTGCCCTGAAATATCCTACACCAGCCCCGTAAACAACCCCGGCGCGACGCCGAAAAGAATTGTAATGATGGTAGCCGAGATCAGAACGATCTGATAAAAAGGCGCGACACGGATTTCAGCGGTGTCGCCTTCCTTCATGTAAGCTGCTATAATGACCCGAAAGTAGTAGTAAATCCCTACTGCCGACATCAGTACAGCGACGATTAGCAGCCAAATAATACCGCGCTCGGCGGCACTTCCGAAGACGAAGAATTTACCCCAGAATCCGGCGGTAAGCGGAATGCCTGCCAGCGAAAGCATCGACACCGTCAGCACAAAAGCCAGCAGCGGATTGTGGCGGGCCAGACCATTGAAGGCTTCGTACGTTTCACGCGGCTTGCCAGTCATGGCCTTTTCCCGCGCCAGCGGAATAAGTACCCCAAAGGCGCAGATTGTCGCCACCGAATAGGCCATTGAGTAAAACAGGATGGAGTTTTCAGTTTGGGGCGTCATGGCGGTAAGGGCAATGAGCAGGTAGCCCGCGTGGGAAATGCTGGAATAAGCCAGCATTCGCTTAAAACTATCCTGATAAACAGCGATGATGTTTCCTACCAGCAAAGTTAGCACCGTAATGACCGCCAGCGTAATCCACCAGTAATCGTAGATTCCGATAAAGGAGTGTGAAAGCAGCCGATAGAGGGCCGCGAAACCAGCCGTCTTTACAATCGTGGCCATGAAAGCCGTGAAGATCGTAGGGGCCCCCTCGTAAACGTCGGGTGTCCAGAAGTGGAACGGTGCCGCTGACACTTTGAACAGCATACCAATAAGTACCAGTAGCAATCCGCCGTACAGCAGATAGGAAGGATTGCCCTGACCGACGTACGCGAAAATTCCCGTCAGGCTGAACGAACCCGTAGCTCCGTACAGCAGCGCGATGCCGAACAGCAGAATACCCGTAGCAAAGGCTCCCATTAGGAAGTACTTCAAAGCCGCCTCGTTGGAACGCAGGTTTCGTTTGTCACTGCCCGTTAGCACGTACATGGCTACCGATAGAATTTCCAGCCCGAGGAAAAGCATGATGAGGTTCTCGAAACCAATCATCATGAATGCACCTACCAGCGAGAAAAGCATAATGGCATAGTACTCGGCAGGTTGCGCTTCATCATCATCCTGAAAGCCGCGCGTCATGGCAACAATCATGAACGCCGAAACCAGCACAATGCCGTTGAAGGCCAGCGAGAGGTTGTTCACCGCCAACATATTATAGAAGTACAGAATCGTTCCTTGATTCCACTCCACGAAATTGCCAACCAGGCCAATGGCTAAAAACAGCAGCGTCGCAGGCAAAAGGATAGCCTTAGTTTTTGCGAAACCCAAAAACAAAACGACGATTCCCAGGAAAGAGAGGAGTATGATAGGGATCATGTATTCAATGATAGAATGAGCGAATGAGTGAATGAGTGAATAGCCGTTAGTTGGCGCAAGCAGTATTCTATCATTCTATCATTCACTCATTCAAAATTAATTATGTATAAATCTCAAAAGTTGGTTAACCGTCGGTTCGGTCATTTCCAGGAATGTAGCGGGATAAATGCCAATCCAAAAAACCATGATGGTCAGGGGGATAAGTACCGCTCGTTCACTAAGAGTCAGTTTTGCAAAATGCTCGGTATTGATAGACGTTTCGCCAAACATTGCTTTCTGGAACATTCTCAATAAATAAACTGCTCCCAGAATAATAGTCAGTCCGGCGATGGCGCCCAGCCAGTTGTTGTACTCGAATACCCCGGCCAGCAACAGGAACTCACCCACAAAACCACTCGTGAGTGGCAAGGCCACGCTGCCGAGCAGCATCACCATGAAATAGACGCTCAGGCTGGGTGTTTTTTGCGTAATGCCGCCCAGATGATCGAGGTAACGGGTATTGGTACGACTGAAAATAATGTCGATGATGAAGAACATACCCACGACGTTGATGCCGTGGGCCAGCATTTGGATCAAGGCTCCCTGCATCCCGTTGAGGGTAGTTGAGAAAGCTCCGGCGGCCATCAGACCGACGTGCGCGAAAGACGAATAAGCCACCAGCCGCTTCATGTCGCGCTGTTGAATGGCGATGATGGAACCATACACAATACCAATGACGGACAATACGATAGCCACCCCGCCCCATTCGTTCAATGCCAATGGGGTAATTGGCAGCAAAAGTCGAATGAGACCATACACGCCCATTTTCAGCATGATCCCCGCCAGCAGCATCGTGGCCGGCGTGGGCGACTCAGTGTACGTATCGGGCTGCCAGGTGTGGAACGGAAACAGTGGCATCTTGATGGCAAAGGCGATGAAAAACGCCCAGAATACCCAACCTTGCGCGGCAGGTGTCAACTGTAAGTCGTAGAAAGCCGTAATGGCTGAAGAATGCGTGCCAGGTGTTTGGTAGTATAAGTACACCAACGCCACGAGCATAAACAAACTACCAAAAATCGTGTAGACAAAAAACTTAAATGTGACCTTCAAGCGATTTTCCCCACCCCAAACGGCAGCCAGGAAATATACCGGAATCAACGCCGCCTCGAAAAAGAGGTAAAAGAGAAAGGCATCCGTAGTCGTAAAGACGCCCACTAGGGCCGATTCCATAAATAAAATCAGCGCGTAAAAGGCCGACGGATTCTTGTAGTTATGCCCAAAAGCCGAAAGTACGATCAACGGCACCAAAAAGGTCGTCAGCAGCACCAGTAGCATACTGATGCCGTCGATGGACGCGCCAAAGGAAATCCCGGAACCGGCGATCCAGTCGTAATTAAAGCCAAACTGCGCCCCGCCTGCCGGATTGAACTGTGTCCAGATAAACACAGCGATCACCAGCTCGGCCAAAGCCCCGGCTAAGGCGATTTGCTTCGCCTTGCTTCCGCCCAAAAAGAACGTCAGCAGCCCGGCCGCGAGGGGAATGAGTATGAGGAGAATCGTTAGCATTAACTCAATTTTGAATGAGTGAATGATAGAATGATAGAATACTTTTTACACCACATTCAGTATTCTATCATTCTATCATTCAAAATTCTATCATTATTTTAAAAGCAGATTCCAAAACAGCACCACCACGACCCCCAAGACCATCGCGAAGACGTAGTAGCCAATGGAACCCGTTTGGGTTTGGCGGCCCAGATTAGATAGTCCTTTGACTATTTTTCCCGTACCCTCCACAAAAAGGTCGATGAAAAATTCGCCGAAACTCGCCAGCAGGCCGGAAAGGGTTTTTATAGGTTTCACGAAAACCGCGTCATACAGTTCGTCGATGTAGTATTTGTGATAGACTACGTTTTCCAAGCCCGTCCGTGCTTCGGACTCGGGAGCAGGGACGGCGTTTCTGCTGATGTACATAACGTAAGCTACTGCGGCGGCAATCAGCGCCACAGCGACCGACACTGCCATCAAAATGTACTCTTCGGAATGCGTAAGAGCCGTGGCCGCAAATGCTTCGGGGCTGACCTGCCGCGCGGCGTCGAAAAGCGGACTCATGAACTCGGCCAATTGGTGCGTGCCTCCCAATGCTTCGGGAACACCGATGAAACCGCCGACTGCCGAGAAAATAGCCAGAATCACCAGCGGAATGGTCATGGCGGCGGGCGATTCGTGCAGGTGGCTTTCCTGCTCGGAAGTACCCCGGAAACTACCGAAGAAAGTCAGGAACAGCAGCCGGAACATGTAAAAGGATGTCATGGCTGAACCCAGCAACCCGATTCCCCAAAGTAGTTTGTTGTGTTCAAAGGCATGAGCCAGGATTTCGTCTTTGGAGAAAAAGCCTGCGAAGGGCGGCAGTCCGGCAATGGCCCAGGTAGCCACGGCGAAAGTAATGAAGGTGATAGGTAGTTTCTTCCGCAGTCCACCCATAAAGCGAATATCCTGCGGATCGCCGCCCGGCCCGTCGGACATGGCATGAATCACGCTGCCCGCGCCAAGGAACAGCAGTGCCTTGAAAAATGCGTGGGTGATGACGTGGAACATGGAAGCCGAGTAAGCCATCACGCCCAAACCCAGAAACATATAGCCTAGCTGACTCACTGTGGAATAAGCCAGAACCTTCTTGATGTCATTTTGCAAAAGGCCGATAGAAGCCGCAAATAGGGCCGTTACTGCGCCGACGACCGCCACAATTTCCAGCGTTTCGGGGGCCAGCGTGTACAGTACATTGGAGCGAATGACCATGTAAATTCCTGCCGTGACCATCGTGGCCGCATGAATCAGGGCCGACACAGGCGTGGGACCCGCCATCGCGTCGGGCAGCCAGGTGTAGAGCGGAATCTGCGCCGACTTACCCATCGCTCCCACGAACAGCAGCATAGTTATAGCGAACACGACGTGGTCACCTACGGGTAGTCCAGTGGCCTGACGAAAAACTTCGGTGTATTCGACCGTTCCGAAGGCATGAATGATCGTGAAAATGCCCAGCAGAAAGCCCAAATCCCCAATGCGGTTCATGATGAAGGCTTTGCGGGCGGCGTTGTTGAAGTCGGTGTTTTTATTCCAAAAACCGATCAGCAGATAAGAGCAGAGCCCGACGCCCTCCCAGCCGATGAACATGATGACGTAGTTGGAGCCCAGCACCAGCACCAGCATGAAAAACAGAAACAGGTTCAGGAAGGAGAAGAATTTCCCAAAACCCGGATCGTGCTTCATGTAGCCAATGGAGTAGATGTGAATCAGCGAACCTACGCCCGTGATAATCATCAGCATCAACAGCGACAACTGGTCGATCTGGAAGGAAAACGGAATGTTCAACTCACCAACGCGAATCCAGTCGAACAGCGAAACTACCATTGGCTGACTGCCCCCCTCTTTGAAAGCGAGCAGCACCGCCACCGACGCGGCAAAACTACCCAAAGCCGCCAGCGAGCCAATCAGCCCGACCGCTCCCTTGGGAATATGTCGAAACCCGATCCCATTGATCAGAAAGCCGATCAGGGGAAGCAAAGGGATTAAAACGAGTAATGTAATAGGCATACTTTGATTTATAGTCTTTGCCCAGCGGCACTGTCAACTGTCCACTGAATTTACCCCTTCAATTTATTTAAAAACCCAATGTCGATTGTCCGGGTATTTCTATAAATCATGACAATAATGGCCAAACCTACCGCGACTTCGGCGGCGGCTACGGCCATGATAAAAAAGACGAAAACCTGGGCGGAAGGATCGGATTTGTAAGAGGAGAAGGCGATCAACAACAAATTGACTGAATTGAGCATCAACTCCACCGACATAAAAATAACAATGGCATTGCGACGGATCAAAACCCCCAAGATGCCAATCACGAAAAGAGCCGTGCTAAGAATCAAGTAGCTTTTGAGCGGAATAAGTTGGATTATATCCGGTATCGAGGGTTCCTGCATGGAAAAAAGCCTTTGGACAGTAGATTTACAGGCCTTTTGACCCGTAAAATTCGGGCAAATTTAAAGATAAAAATTCCTTACTCAAGCCTTGAAACCATGATTGTTCTATCGCTTGGTCAGCGCGCGGAGTTTGATCTCAGTCAGACGGCGCTTGGTATCGAGCGGGAAGTCGTTCTTGATAATCCAATCAAAGAAGGCAGGTTCCTTTTTGAGTACATCAACTACCTTCTTGCCGTTGTGTTTACCAAAGTTGAAAACTTCTTCGCCCTGCTCGTTAAAAATCATCCGTCCGGCGAAATCTACGTTGGGTGAGGCCGTCAACATGTGGAGCTTGTCCATGTCATTATGAATCGGTACCGACTCATTGCCATCGCCGTCGGTTACGGACACGTCGGCGTAGTGCTTGATTTGGGCATTTAGTACTTCGTAGGTAGCGAGGGCATCCACTTCTGCCCCATGCGCGCCGACCAAATCTTTCCCGCAGTAATACTTATAGGCAGCGGTCAGGTTGCGTGGTTCCATAAGGTGAAAAATGCGCTGGGCGTCGATCAGGCGGCGTCCCTTGGCGTCGAAATCCACGTCGGCCCGCAGGAATTCCTCCACAAGCAGCGGCACGTCGAAGCGGTTGCTATTGAAACCCGCCAAATCGCACCCTTCCAGAAAAGCGACCAGGTTTCGCGCAATTTGTTTGAACGTAGGGCAGTCCGCCACGTCCTCGTCATATATCCCGTGAATCAAGCTGGTTTCTAACGGAATCGGTACTTCGGGATTCAGCCGCCACGTTTTGACTTCCTCACTACCGTCGGGCATCGCCTTTACTACCGAAATCTCAACGATGTGGTCTTTGGCGATATTGGTACCGGTAGTTTCTAAATCAAAAAAGGCAAGGGGACGTTTTAATTGTAGTTGATGAGGCACGGGAGGAGATCGTTCTTAATTCAATATTGTTATGTTCCGGGCCGCGAAGGTAAGCAAATTAACTTCACTCCTCCCAGCCAAACGACTTTGTCACCGCCTTTTGCCAACCTTTATAAAGCCGACTGCGCTCCTCCTCTTCCATCGCCGGATTCCAGGTACTGTCAATCGCCCAGTTCTTCCGCAAATCGTCCAGGTCTTTCCAGTAACCCACTGCCAGTCCGGCGGCATAAGCCGCGCCCAAGGCGGTAGTTTCGGCCACGGCGGGGGCCACGACCTGAGCGTTCAGCATATCCGACTGAAACTGCATGAGCATTTGGTTAGCGACCATACCTCCATCTACACGCAGCGATTTTAGCTCGATGCCCGAATCTTCTTCCATAGCGTTGACTACGTCTACGGTTTGGTAGGCGGTAGCTTCCAGCACGGCGCGGGCAATGTGGCCCTTCGTCACGTAGCGCGTCAGTCCGGCGATGACGCCGCGGGCATCGTTGCGCCAGTAGGGTGCGTAGAGGCCCGAGAAGGCCGGAACAAAGTACGTGCCGCCGTTGTCGTCTACGCTTTGGGCCAGTGTCTCGATATCGCTGCTTTTTTCAATCAATCCCAGGTTGTCGCGCACCCATTGCACCAAAGCACCCGCGATAGCAATGCTGCCTTCCAGCGCGTACTGCACGGGCTGGTCGCCGAATTTGTAGGCGATGGTAGTGAGCAGTCCCTTTTCCGACATTTGCATTTCGTCTCCGGTATTCATGACTAAGAAACAGCCCGTTCCGTAGGTATTCTTGGCCATGCCCGGCTCAAAACACGCTTGCCCGACGAGGGCCGCGTGTTGGTCGCCCAGCGCGCCGGCAACGGGGACGCCCGGCAGTGACTCGGAAGTTACGTGTCCATAGACCTCGCTGCTACTTTTAATGGCGGGTAGCATGGCTTCGGGAATTCCAAAGGTTTTCAGCATCGACGCGTCCCATTGCAGTGTCCGCAGGTTCATGAGTTGGGTGCGACTGGCGTTGGTCACGTCCGTGACGTGGATGCCGCCCCGGGAGCCGCTGCCCTTCGCGCCGCCAGTCAAATTCCAGATCAGGAAAGTGTCCATATTACCGAAGAGCGCATCGCCCTTCTCGGCGTCGGCACGCAGACCCTCGACGTTGTCCAGCAGCCATTTTAGTTTTAGGCCGCTGAAATACGTCGCCAGCGGCAAACCTGTAATACTGCGGAAGCGGTCGATGCCGCCCTCTTTTTCAAATTGCGCGACCAGTGCCCCCGTCCGGGTATCCTGCCAGACTAGCGCGTTGTGGTACGGCTTGCCCGTCCGACGGTTCCAGACGACGGTAGTTTCGCGCTGATTAGTTATGCCGACGGCGGCTACGTCACCTACGGTAGCTGACGCCTTGATGCGGGCCAGGGCAATAACCTCCAGCGTGTTTTTCCAAATCTCATCGGGATTGTGTTCTACCCAGCCGGGCTTGGGGTAAATCTGTTCGTGTTCCTTTTGGCCTACGGAAACGATATTACCCTGGCGGTCGAAAAAGATGCAGCGGGTGCTGGTAGTACCCTGATCAATGGCGGCGACGTATTTGGACATAAAAATCTAATGATGAGTGATGAATGATTTCTCGTCAATATCCATACTGGAAGTACCCTTCAATATGACACTTTTTGGCTATCTTTGAAAAACTCACCAAAGTAAGTAGCTATGGAACAGGTTCCTCAAGTAGCAGAAATTCCGAAGATATTGATTTATGAAGAGTTCGACGGACACCCGATCTACCGAAAAGGGTACAAGGATTATGTGTTGGGGCTAAAAAAAATTGAGGAGATCAATATGGGAACGAGCATGATGCAATGGACGATCACTAATATCATCAATAGACATTTAATGATGATCCTTCCCAAGAGCTATCGCTTTGGACCGGGAGAACTGGGTCTTCATTCTGCCAAAGGGACTAACTTCTCGGCTGATATAGCCATCTTCCGGGAAGGTATGTCGAATAAGGAACTGCTCTCCCTCAAATACGCTAATATCCCACCAAGCGTAGTAATAGAAGTGGACATCAAAGCCGACGAGTCAGACTACTTTACCAGCGAGGAAGACTATTTCCATAAAAAAACCGAACGGCTGCTTCAATGGGGCGTCGAGCGGGTAATTTGGGTATTTTCTTCTTCTCAGCGAATTCTTGTCGCCGACAACCTGGAAGAATGGAAATTCATTCGTTGGGATTTACCCTTTAAAGTCATCGACGACCACGAAATGAATCTTTGGAACTTGATGCTGGAAGACGGATTCGAGGCATAGCCCGAAAACTACTCCACTTCCAGCACCACGTCGTCGCTCATCGGGTGGGCCACACAAGTTAAGATGAAGCCCGCCTCCAGCTCGCTTTTGGACAACGCGTCTTCTTCATCCAGATGTACCTTGCCCGACACGCAGCGGCCCATGCAGGCGGTGCACATGCCCGCCTGACAGGAATAGGGCAAATCTATGTCCAAATCCAGCGCCGCTTCCAGCACGGTCTGGTGCGGCTCTACCCGAAACTTGTACTCACTGCCTTCGTACATGACCGTCACCTCGTGGCCCTTGGGTGAATCGTCGTCGATTGCTTCGGGTGCTTCGGTCACGTCGCCGTGGGCTTTGGCAGTGGTGGCGGTCAGGAAGCTTTCCTTGTGAATACGCTCGGCGGGAACGGCCAGGATGTCCAGGGCGCGCTTAGCTTCCTCCATCATGTCGTCGGGACCACAGAGGTAGTAGTCGGTTTCAGTGGGATCGGGCTTAGGCAGCCCTTCCATGATTTTCAGGATTTGGCTTTTATTGAGCCGCCCTGTCTGGCCGGGCCAGGCCGCCGAGGGCTGGCTGAGCGCATAAATAAGTTGCAGACGCTCACCGTACTTGGCTTGTAAAGCGTCCAGTTGATCTTTGAAAATGATGCTGTCTTCATTTCGATTACCGTACAGCAGACAAACGTTGCTTTCCGGCTCCACCATCAGCACCGACTTGGCGATGGATATCAGCGGCGTGATCCCACTGCCCGCTCCGATCAGTACGACGCTACGCTTTTGGTCGGCGTCGAGTTTCGGCACGAAATGCCCCATTGGCTCCATCACTTCCAGCACGTCGTCCACTTTCACTTCCTTCGTCAGGTACTCCGACGCAAAGCCGCCCGGTAGCCGCTTTACGGTAATCGCCAGCGACACATCGGTGTAAGGCGAACTCGACATGGAGTAGGAACGGCGGACTTTACTGCCGTTCTGCGGCAGGAGGAGCGTCAGGAACTGCCCGGGCTGGTATTTGACCACCTCGCTCAGCGGGTGCCAGAAGTGCAGCGTAACGGCGTCCGGCGTTTCCTGGGTGATTTCTTTTATTTTTAAAAAATAGTACTTACTCATGGGGTGGTTGGCACAGTCTGCTTTTTCTCTGTTGAACAGAATCTTTCTTTTCTTTCAGGCCGCAAAAGTACGACTTTGATGGAAAACTACCCCGCGCCATCAATGTTTTCCGTGTCCGTTAATTTAGACATTGAACCAGTACGTAAGCTTCAAAACCAGCGCCCGGTTCTTGGAATTCAGCCAGCCAAGGCTATAAGGGTGATCCGGGTCGGTGGCGAAGTAGTTGTCGGTGTAGACGACGAAGAAATCCGACACGGGCTTGAAACGCCATTGGAGGCGGGTGTTGAGATTGACGTTGTTGACCTGATTGTTGTACTGCACCACGGTCGTCAGGAACACGGTCTTGCTGAACGTAAGGTCCAGGCGCGGACTGACCAGCACGAGCGTGGCGTCGGAAAAGCCCTGGGTTTCGGGTAGGTCGATGCGGTTGTAGCTCACATCTACCGACAGGTTGACGAACGGCTGGTAGCGGTAGCTGAAATTAGTAGTAAGGTTGGTGATATTACCGTTAAAGTAAGTACCGAAGCGACCGCTCAGGTCGTAATTGAAGAGATCGGCGCTGTTGGACGAGTACGAAACGCGCAGGCTGCGGTAGCGGTAGGCCGTTCCCTGCGGTAGAGCCTTGCCGCCCTGATTAGCCGGGTCGAAGCTGCGGTCAAACAGGTAGGTGTAGTCGGTACGAACGGGCGTGAGGCGGAACGAACTATTGTCGCTGAAGCGCATGAAGAACTGGATCGGCGAAAAATCCCAGTCGGTGTACTTGCCCGTAGAGGCCTGAATCCGCATATCACCATCCATGCCCAAACCCCAGCTATTCACGATGCGGTTGATGCGCGGGTTTTTAGGAAAAAACGAGTAAGCCACACTGGGTGAAGTACGCCAAAGGTCGTTGCGCGGTACGAAGCCGATTTGGCTGACGTTGTACCCGGCCCCGATGCGCGTAACACCCGCTGCGAAGTCCAGTCGTGAACTGCTGTAGTCGAGCGTGGCCGCCGTAGCCGTGGCGTCTCGCGGGCTATCGGGTGTAAACGATTTATGAACAAAGAAGTTGCCGCTCAATTTGCCGTCGCGTGAGGCCAGCTTGTAGTCCACGCCCGCCATGCGGTTGTAGGCCAGGGCGGGATTCGGGTTGTCTTCGGCAGTCGGGAAACTCTGCTTGTTGACAAGAATCATCCCTAATGTAGAGCGGGAGAAAACCCGCTGTTGCAAGGCCAGCACTGAGTAGTTGGCCGAAGCCTGCACATTTTCTTTGGCAGCAGTCTGCATTGTGAGCAGCCCCACGCGCAAGCGGTTACTGACTTTACCGCTCAGTCTCGCCCCGGCCAGAATTGGTACCACCACGTTGGCGCGGGTGACGCTGTCGCGCCCAATACCGATGCGCCGCGAAAAGAAAGGCGTGATAACCGACGAACTACCCCCGCCGCCGCTCCCGGAACTACTACTGGACACGCCGCCCGTCCCAAAGCCCGCGAACAAGTCGCTGTTTTCGAGAAAGAACTGTCGCCGCTCAGGGAAGAAAAGCTCGAAGCGGCTGAGGTTGGTAACCTGCCGATCCACTTCGGCCTGCGCAAAATCGGGGTTCACTGTGAGGTCTAGGTTGAGCGAAGGTGTTATGGCAATTTTGGCGTCGATGCCCAGGCCGGGTTTGCCTACGCCGTCTTTTTGGTTGAGGTAGTCGCGGCTTGTATTGTACGAGACGTAGGGGATCAGCGAGATATTCACACCCGGCTGCGGGGGCGGTGCATCCCAGATGAGTAGGCCGGAAAAGGCGATGTTGTTGCTCCGTATTCCCCGCGGAATAGGCGCCCAGGCCGAGCGCTCGTTGATGTCCAGATTGTTACGAAAAAAATTGACGTTCCATTCGTTGGTACCTTCGGTTATCTTATAGCGCAATGTTTTGAAGGGGATCGCCAATTCCACCACCCATCGGTCATCGAAGTTGGTCACTTCGGTGTACCATTTGTTGTCCCAGTCGTTGGTCACGTCCACGCCGTTCGACAGTAACCCCTCACGCTGCACACCGTAAGGGTTCACCGCAAAATGGAAGGCATTTTGCTTGTCCTTGAACGTATCCAGGTTTACGATGATAAGATCCGTGCCGCCACCCTGCGGAAAATCGCGCCGTAATGACTGCACGGCGTAGTTGCGTGGCTGATATATTACGTAACTGATGTAAAGGTTCTCGTCGTCGAAAGTCATCCGGGTTTCGGTCTGCTGCACGGCGGCGGAGGTGTCATAAGGGAACGTCTGTCGGAAGGGGCTGGTCACCTCGGCAGCCTGCCAGTCGGGTTCGTCAAGGCGTCCATCCAGCACGATCGTCCCTATAGCCTTGCGGATGTGCAGCCGGTAGTTTTCCTCGTTGGTGGTTTGGGCCTTTGAAAGAGAGGAAAGGAAGAATGCAGGAAGGAGGAAAGAAACGAGGAAGTAGTATTTTTTCAAAAGTTAAGGCTGTATTGAGAGATCTTCAATGAATCGTCTGCAAAACTACGGCTTGGAGTCGAATTGTTCACCTCAATTTGAACGCCCTTTCAACCAATCATGGCGCTTATTGAAAAGCCCCCGAAAATTCGACGTAAAATTATCCGGCTTTCCCCTATTCAAAACTTAAACCCACGGGCTAATTCTTACTTCCTGGCTCATTTTTTCCAGACCGCACTGCTGTTATTAACATAGCAAACCAGGAATCGAATTCTTGATTTCCGCCCCCAGCCAGGTGTCGGAGTACTTTTTGATATTCAGGATCGAAGTACGAAGCCAGTTCGAATAGCTCCCGCGACCGTTCTGCCTCGTAAGGTACGCCGGGTTGGTAGTGCGCCAGCCCGGCGGCGGCCCGTTGCCTGTCCAGTTCCACCTTCGTGTTGACCCATTCTTCGTGCACCTTCTCACCAAGCGCGTAGGGAACCACGTAATCGACAGATTTCCTGATGCTACCGCCCGCCGGATTTTGGTAGTCGAATATCTTGATACCACCCTTATCGTTTCTGAACTGATCCATCGTGATCGCTATGACTAGCAGGGGTTTTAGACCCGACACGTGATAGCCCATGGCATCACGCTGGCGCAAGTCAAAAGTCTCACCGTCGTCGTACAGGGCATGGTCGATGTATTTCTTCAAATCCTCCACGGCATATCGCTCGAAATCTTCGCGACCCACGATCAGTCCGATCGTTCCTACTAATTTAATTTGCTTGGTCTTCCAATTATTCTGCGGCATGTGCGGGTAAGCAATTTCGGCCGCCGCGATTTTGCTAAGCCACGTCTGCACCCGCTCCCGCTCATCGGGCGAAAAGTACTTTCGCAGGGTTTGATAACTATGAATCAGCGGCTCGAATTTGTTCTCGTTGATGGGATTACCCGTAGGCTGGTAGGTATTCGCCCAGGCCACAATGTATTCCTTGGCATTTTTGGCGTAAGCTTCGTCCTGCGTAGCATAATAGGCGAACAGCCAGGCCGCAAGTTTATCCATATCGCGCAAGCTCTTTTCCGTGTCGATCCGGTTAGGGTTAGTATCCAGTAAGCCCTCGTAGTGAATCACCTTTAATGGGCGCGGCTGGTCGTTCAAGTACCCCTTCGCCTCCCGCTCCGCTTTTAACCACAGTGCTTTGGCGTCAGGATTGGTTTGGATGAGTTGGCGCAGGTACTTTTGTTGTGGCGGAGTCAGGAGGAGCGTTTCAGGAATTTCGGCCTGAGTGAGGCGCGGGAGGAAGAACAGGAATAGAAACAGAGAGCTGAGTTTCATTGTCTGCCTTTTAGAATATTGGATATCTTTATGGTTGTCAACGATAAAGACAAAAGCAGTTATGAACTACCAGCCAAAAGCAATCAGGCCATTCATTGGCGCAAAAAACTTCGATGAATCACGGGATTTTTACAGAGCCCTCGGTTTTGAAGAATCAGTCATCGACTCCAAAATGAGCCTTTTCAAAGTCAATGACAACCTGGGTTTTTACCTCCAAAATGCCTACGTGAAAGATTGGGTAGACAATTCTATGATTCTGCTGGAAGTGGACGACGTTGAGAAATGCACCGCCGAACTACTGGCAAAAGGACTGCACGAAAAATACGAGAAGGTTAGATTCTCCGAAATCAGAAACTCCGAATGGGGTAGGGAATTGTTCATGCACGACCCGTCGGGCGTGTTGTGGCATTTTTTTGAGTTTAAGCAGTAACGCAAAGGGCTTATTGATTCTTACCAATCCACCACCGATCCATCCAGGGCATTGTACGTCTCAGGATTCTTCCAGTCGTGGCCGATTTTGTCCTTCATCTGTTCGTCGTCTAATTCTACGCCAAGTCCGGGCTTTTGGGGAATCATCACCGTACCATCGCTTTGTAGTTTGAAGGGTTCTTTCAAGTACCCTTCACCGAGCGAAACCTGTTCCTGCACGAGGAAATTCGGAATGCTGGCGGCCAGGTTGAGCCCCACGGCCAGAGAGATCGGCCCCATTGGGTTATGCGGAGCAATGGGAACGTAGTAGGCTTCGGCCATGCCCGCGATCACGCGGCCTTCGGTGATACCGCCCGCGTGACAGAGGTCGGGCTGAATGATACTGGCCGCGCCCTTTTCCAAAATTTCGCGAAAGCCCCACTTGGTAAAAATCCGCTCGCCCGTGGCGATCGGCAAGTGGGTGCCGCGCGCGATGTCCACCATCGTGTCTACATTCTGCGCCTGACAGGGTTCTTCGATAAACATCGGTTTGTACTGCTCCAATTCCTTGATAAGTACCTTGGCCGTTTGCGGAGAAATGTTGCCGTGGAAGTCGATGGCTATATCCATGTCCAGACCGCCCGCTTCGCGCAGGGAGGCGAAGTTATCGGCCGCGTACTGAATGAATTTCGGGTTTTCGACGATGTTGGCCGGGTTTATCTTAGCTACCCCCGTTTTGATGACGGTAAAGCCCTCGGCCTTACGTTGCTTGATTTGCTCGGCATTGGAAGCCCGTCCGTAAATGCGGACGCGGTCGCGGGTTGGGCCACCGAGTAGTTCGTAGACGGGTACGCCCAGTAATTTTCCTTTGATGTCCCAGAGGGCGTGGTCGATGCCGCTTAGGGCGCTGGTTAGAATTGGGCCGCCGCGGTAAAAGGCATGGCGGTAAATCGCCTGCCAGTGGTGGACTACCTGGCGCGGGTCTTTGCCGATGAGGTAGGGTTCTACTTCTTTGATGGCCGTGGCGATAGTCAACGCACGGCCTTCCAATAGCGGCTCGCCCAGGCCATAAATGCCGCCTGCATCGGTGTGGATTTTCAGGAAAATCCAGCGTGGTTTCACCAAAAAGGTTTCCAGTTTGGTGATTTTGACTTGGCCATACGCCCGAAATGGCTCGGGTGCCGCAGCGGCAGCGTAAGAAGCTTTAGGAAGGGCAATGGCAGTCATGCCCGCGACACCGAGGACGGATTGAATGGCACTGCGGCGGGAGATAGCGTTTGTTTTCATAGCAACTTTGGTTTCTAGGTTAAACGGTTGAGGGTCAAACGGCATTCTTATATTGCTTTCGCGTTATTCAGTTTAGACAAAAATCATTTAACCGTTTGACCTTTGACCATTAACCCCTCGTTGAAATGTATCCAACCAGAGATCCTGCCCCCCTACCAGTTATGTATCGACCCGTCCGGTGCCTTCAAAATCGGGTGCGGGAATTTGGTTTTTTCCTTCACCTCCATCACGAAAGTGGCTTTCTTTGGATCAAACTTTACGCCCAGGCCGGGTGCATCGTTGAGGTAGAGTTTACCATTCTTGAAATTGATAAAATCCTCGTTGAAATAGGGCGGGCGCTCGACCTCACCACCGCCCAACTCCATCATGCAACGCGACGGGCTACTCGACCCCAGTACATGTACCAGCGCGGCCGTGGACAGCGGCCCCGTGAAGTGCGGAATCATGCCTACATAATGTGTTTCGCAAATTGCGGCCAGTTTCTTGAACTCGGCGATGCCGCCCGTGTTGGGCAGCGTAAAGCGCGTGTAGTCGATCAGTCGGTCTTCGATGAGTTCGTTGCTGTCCCAGCGGTCGCCGTACTGCTCGCCGACCGCAATGGGTACTTTGGTCATGGAACGCACATTTTTGTACACGCCGGGATTCTCCGACCGCACAATGTCTTCGATAAAGTAAGGTTCGAGTTCTTCCAGCGCAGTGCAGATTTTCAGGCCATCGATCAGGTCGAAGCGCGTGTGCAGGTCGATGGCCCAGTGGCCGCCGCCGCCCACGGCTTCGTCGATGCGCTTGCAATGCTCGATGGTTTTCTTGACGTTTTCGTAGTAGTCGAAGGGTTCTTCGCCGTTGCCGCCCGTTGGGCCGATGCGGTAGGCGCGGAAGCCCGCCTTGATGCAGTCGCGCGCGCGCCCTTCATCAGTTTTGGCAGTAGAGGGACGGAAGCCCGTGGCGTAACATTCAACGTAGTCGCGGGTCGCACCGCCGAGTAGTTCGTACACGGGTACTTTCAGGGCTTTACCCTTCAAATCCCAAAGCGCCATTTCCAAAGCGCCCAAAGCGTGGAGTTTTTCGCGGCCCGGCGGGTAGAACATACCGCGATAGACGTACTGCCACAAGTGTTCGATGCGGAACGGGTCTTCGCCGATGAGCATCTGGGCGCACTGCTCGATCATATCTTTTGAGCCGCCTTCGCCGATGCCGATGATGCCACCGTCGGTTTCGATTTCAACGATGCCCCGCGCTTGGTTGAACAGCGGCTTGTTGTAGCCCGGCGCAGCGTAGTAGCGGATTTTGGTGATTTTTAAGTTGGAGGCGGCCTCAGATTGGTACAATGGCAAGCCGGAAAGTACGGCGGCGGAGCCGAGGGCAGTGGATTTTAGAAAGTTTCGTCTTTGCATCTTAGCGGTTTCTATCTGAGTACTTATTCTGCTAATTCTACCTTCTTCGCCATTGACGAATCCCGCGCGACTAGCTTCGCCTCCATCAGGATTTGCATCATGCCTTCATCAGGATTGTTGAGCTTACCAATGAGGTATTCTACCGCGGTTTTACCCAGCAGCTCAATGGGCTGTTTCATAAAACTAATGGGACAATAGTATAGATCAAAACCTTCGGCTTGTCCAAAACTCACGATGGCCAGATCGGATGGTACTTTCAAGCGCAATTTATTGATACACTTCAAACCGTTGATCGCTAAGCCATAAGTAGCAAAGATCAGCGCGTCCAGCCTTTGGCCGGAGGAAATGATTTCGTCGAGGGCGGCTTTGACTTCTTGTTCCATTGTTTCAAAATGCACTTTCTGCAACCAACTCGGGTCGAATGCGATGTTATGGTCGCGCAGGGCATAGCGGTAGCCGCGAATCCGTTCCGCCATGTGGAACATCTGCGACTGGTAAGCAAACAACCCAATCCGCTCGTAGCCTCCCCGAATCAGATGCGTGGTGGCATCGTAGGAGGCTTTGTAGTTGTTAGTCGCGACGAAGTCGGTCTGGATGTCAGGAAAATGGCGGTCCAGCAGGACAAAGGGGATGTTTTTCTCTTTTAGATAGTAAATCTGTTTTTCCGAATTCTCGGAAGAAACGATGATAAAACCATCCACCTGCCGATTGATCAATACACTCAGCAAATCCCAGGCCTTTTCAGCATTTTCGTCGCAACTTCCAATAATGACTGTGTAGCCATTGCGGTGAGCCTCGTCTTCCACTACGCGGGCAATGTTGGCAAAAAACGGGTTTGAGATATCGGCAATCACCAGCCCAATGGTAAAGGTCTTTCCGCTCCGCAGGCTTTTGGCCAAATGATTGGGACGGTAGTTCACCTCCTTGGCGATCTTCCGAATTTTCGCCGCCATCTCGTCCCCTACCCGGTTTTCTTCAGCTTTCCCGCTAAGTACATAGGACACCAAAGCCGTGGATACCCCAGCTCTGGCAGCGATGTCTTTCATGGAAACCTTGCGTGTTCTCACGTGTACAATGATAGAATGAGTGAATGAGTGAGTGATAGAATAGGCTGGCGCAAGCAATATTCTATGGCAGCGGCCAACCGCCATTCTATCATTCTATCATTCAAAATTAAAACTACGGCCTGATAATTGTCCCGTCTGCCCGGCGTACCTGCCAGTTGGATTTGGTGCCGATGGGGTACTTGGCGGCTTCTTTTTCGTTGATGTCCACACCGAAGCCGGGCACCTCGTTGACTGACATATAGCCGTCCTTCATCGTGGGGCAGCCCGTGAAGACGTCCTTCATCTTGTCGGAGAAATTCACGGCTTCCTGAATGCCGAAATTCCAGATCGCGAAGTCAATGTGCGCCTGCGCGGCGTGGCCCACGGGCGACACGTCGCCAGGACCGTGCCAGGCCGTGCGGACGTTGAACCACTCGCCCAGCCGCGCAATTTTCATGGCGGGCGTCAGACCTCCGATTTGTGAGACGTGGCAGCGGATGTAGTCGAACAGGCGGTTGGCCATTGGTTCCTTGAACTCGTTGATGTTGTTGAAGAGCTCGCCCATAGCGATGGGTACCGTCGTGGACATCCTAAGCTGCCGGAACCACTCCATATTTTCGGGCGAGAACGGGTCCTCGATGAAAAAGGGACGGTATTCTTCCAGCTTCTTGATCATGTTGATGGCGTTCATTGGCTGCACCCGCTCATGGATGTCGTGCAGGAGTTCCAGTTCCTCGCCCACGCGTTCCCGTACGGTCTTAAACATAATCGGCACCGATTTCAGGTACGCCTGCTCATTCATGAAATTGTCGGTCGCGCCGCCGAAGCCCGCTGCTTTGTAGTCGGGCGTTTGGGCCGTGGCGCCCACGGCCCCGTAGCCACCCTGCTGAATGCGTACGTGCTTGAAGCCCTGCGCTTGGAACTTCTGCACGTCTTCGGCCACCGCCTCGGGCGAGTTGCCGTTAGCGTGAGTGTAGCACGGAATCGCGAAACGCACTTTGCCACCCAGCAATTGGTAGACGGGCATTCCGGCGCGTTTGCCCTTTATGTCCCAAAGTGCCTGATCCAGGCCGCTGAGGGCATTGTTCAGTACAGGGCCATTGCGCCAGTACGAGCTTACATACGCGCCCTGCCAAATATCCTCAATATTGTCAACGTCCTTGCCATTA
>NZ_JBGSXF010000497.1:0-9171 GCF_041751555.1 Persicitalea sp.
ATCTCTATTTGTTGTAATAAATACCTGTAAATAAGATATTTGAAAATTAACATTTTGATAATAAACATCATCCCTACTATTCCAATCTCATATAGTCAGGCGTTTCTTCAAGACACCCTCATCACGTTGCACGAAAACATCCGCGACCTGCAAGGCAAGAAAGTTTACGCTGAGCCAGAGGAGCATATCTACCTCGCAGGACGCCTATTCAGCTATACCGAAATGCTGGAAATCATGAAGGATTCGGCGCGGAGGTTTGGGTACGATCCAGCGGAAATGGGGCTGTGAGGTTTTACTTTCGCCCTTTTTCCCGCAACTTTGCCGTAAGTGAAGATTCAGTGTGTCCATAGTCCAATGTCCAACGTCCAAAATCCAGTGTCTATCAATCAAAAAATCGGAATCCTCGGCGGCGGCCAACTCGGCCTGATGCTGCTGCAAGCCGCCATCGACTGGCACCTCGACATTCACGTCCTCGACCCCGATCCCGACGCCCCTTGCCGACGCATTGCGCCGCACTTCAAGCAGGGTAGTCTGCAGGATTATGACACGGTTTACAATTGGGGAAAGAATCTTGATATCATTACCATCGAAATAGAGAAGGTAAACGTCGATGCATTGGCGGCCCTGAGGGACGAGGGCAAGCTGGTTTACCCGCAGCCTTCTGTGATCCGCAAAATCCAGGATAAGCGCATTCAAAAGCAGTTTTACAAAGAAAATGACCTGCCCACCGCCGAGTTTGTGCTGACTAAAACCCGCGCCGATGTGGCGAAGCATGCTGACTTCCTCCCGGCATTTCATAAACTAGGCAAAGACGGCTACGATGGTCGCGGCGTACAGCACATCGACTCGCTGGAAGATTTGGGCAAAGCCTTCGACGCGCCCGGGCTATTGGAAAAAGCGGTGGATTTCGAGAAAGAAATCGCCGTAATTGTGGCCCGCAATCCGGCGGGGGTAATGAAGACTTTCCCGGTCGTAGAAATGGTTTTTCATCCGGAGCACAACCTGGTCGACTACCTTTTTGCCCCGGCCGAAATCCCCGAAGACATTCGCTTCAAGGCGGAAGAAATCGCCACCCGCACCGCTGAAGCCTTCGGCATCGTGGGGGTGCTGGCGGTAGAAATGTTCGTGACGAAGGACGGCAGAGTTCTCATCAATGAGGTGGCCCCGCGCCCGCACAACAGCGGCCACCACACGATCAGGGCCAACGCTACTTCTCAGTACGAGCAGCATTGGCGGGCCATATTGGGCTTGCCCTTAGGTAGTACCATACAATACGCCCCGGCGGCGATGGTAAACCTGCTGGGCGAGGCAGGACACACCGGCCCCGCCCACTACGAAGGCATGGATACGCTCCTGGCAACGGAGCAAGTGTTCCCTTTTCTTTACGGAAAAGCCGTCACCAAACCACACCGGAAAATGGGCCACGTCACGATCGTGGACGAAAATCTGGAAAGCCTGCGGGACAAGGTGGCGTTGGTGAAAAGCAGCGTTCGGGTACTAAGTACCTAGTTCTGCGTTCTTGGTTTGATTTTTCGCTTGTCGTTAAATAGTTTACAATTCAACGATTACACGACCGCGGGGGCGGCCCCGTCAACAATTACACAACAATAATGATCGGAATCATCATGGGCAGTATCTCCGACCGGAAGGTGATGGAGCAGGCAGCCGAAGTGCTAAACGAATTGGGCGTGGCGTTTGAAATGGAAATCGTGTCGGCCCACCGGACGCCCGAGCGGATGCTGGAATACGCTAAAACGGCGCGTCAGCGAGGTCTGAAAGTCATCGTCGCGGGGGCGGGTGGCGCGGCGCATCTTCCCGGCATGGTCGCTTCGCTAACTACCCTGCCCGTGATCGGCGTGCCGATTTTGTCCAGCAATTCCATCGATGGCTGGGACTCGGTGCTGTCGATTCTGCAAATGCCCGGCGGCGTCCCCGTCGCAACCGTCGCGCTGAATGGCGCTAAGAATGCGGGAATCCTGGCTGCCCAGATCATAGGTAGTTCGGACGAAAAAGTCGCCGCGCGGTTGGATGCATACAAGGAGTTGTTGAAAGAAAAAGTGGCAGCGATGAATGATGAATTGAAAGCCGACTCATAAGCAAGGCTTACCTCAATTACTTATCTTTGTGACAATCTTGCCCCCATCATAAAGACGATACGCTACGCATGGAAGAAGAAGAAGCCCCTAAGAAGAGAAATATTCGCCCGAAGGAGACGTCCAGGCTCCCGCTGATTACGTTACTAGCGCTATTGGCGATCATCGTGGCTCTGTTCGTGATCGGTTGGGAGTACATCACCGACGATGCCCAGGGTTCGGAGGAAGTAACAAACACCCTTCCCGATACAACCAGTAAGTACATTCCCCCCGACTTTCGCGACGAGCCGGAATACGCCGAATCGGATCAGGAAGATACCAGCCTGCCCGACAACGTGGGGGCGGCAGTCGCGGTGCAGGAACCACCCGCTCCGGTGGCGGAGAAACCAAAACCCGCCGCGAAGCCCGCCAATGTCGGCGGCCAGGAGATCACCCACACCGTCGCCTCGGGCGAGACCTTCTTCGGGATCGCCAGCCGCTACAACCTGAGCACCGAAACGCTTAAATCGCTTAATCCGCAACTGACCAATACCTCAACGGATTTGAAGTCAGGTGTTACTAAACTTAATGTCCGGGTACAGGCAGTGCATACTGTCGGGCCAGGCGACGTACTTCGCGTAGTGGCAAAGAAGTACAATGTTTCTAAGAAACAACTCATGGACGCCAACGGAAAGAGCCGTGACTACGCCGAGCGGGGCGAGAGGCTGGTGATTCCGTTCGGGGTACGGAAGTAATTGAACGAAAAACGTGAATTGGCTATGAATGAACTGATTTTCAATATAATTCAGGAACCTGATGGAGGGTACGTCGCTCATGGGAAGCTGGAAACAGGATCAATCGTGACGCAGGGCGATGATCTGCCAGAGCTCAAAGAAATGATAAAAGATGCCATCGAAGGTTATTATTTTGATAAGCCCGACCAGAAGCCTGAAACAGTATTATTGAGATTTGAGGAGAAACTCGCTCTCGCTTAGTTGCGGATTATGAAGACACCCAGTGACCTGAACGGCTCGGAGTTAGTTAAGCGATTGGGGAGATTTGGCTATATAATAAGCCACCAAACGGGTAGCCATATCATTGTCAGGACGCAGCAAAACGGAGAACACACTCTTTCTGTACCCAATCACAAACCACTTCGTGTAGGCACGCTCAGCAGTATTTTGAATGATGTGGCCGAACATTTTGGATTAAGTAAAGCAGAGATTACCCAGCGTGTGTTGGGAAAAAAGTGAAACTTGCAGGAAGCGGCATCCAACGTCCGACTGTATCATATCAAAATGGCCGTCCGCCGCCAGGCCCCCGGTCGCCTCTGCCACCCCAATCGCCCCGACGGCGTTCTTCTTGTGGAGCGGGCGCTTTTCCAAAATTCCGTAAAGTATAAGTGAACGTCAGCATGGCGTACTGGGTCAAGACGCGGCTTGTGACGTCTTCGAGGTAAGTCTCGGTCACGTTGCGGCTGATGCTGTTGTTTTGGGCCAAGATGTCGAAGACCGTTAGTTTCAATTCCCCCTTGTCGTCTTTCAAGAATTTCTTGCCAAAACTGGCGTTCCAAAGCGTGAAGTTTTGGTTGAAGCCATCGCCCAATCCGCGGTAGGATTGGTTGGTCAGGTCGGTCTGTAATACGAAACCTTTACCAAAAATCCAGTTGACCCGCGCCGAGGTTTGCTGTGAGAAATAGTTGCTGTTCAAAGTCGGTTGCAGACTGTTGCGAACAATGTTGTAGTTGCCATTGAACGCCAGCGTAAAGTCCAGCTTGGTACTGACATTGCTACTTAACACAATTCCCTGCGAAAGAGCGTAGTTATCAGAAACATTGAGTTGCTGGTTGATGAGTCCCGGCATGCGGCTATAATTCAGTCCAGAATTTATGTTTACGTTCGTTTTGATGGCTTTGATTGGCGAGCCGTAGTTGGCGAAAGTCCGCACCGACCAGTTGCCGTCGAGGTTAACGGGCGAGGTCAACTGCGCACCTTGTTGTAACACGATGCCATTGGGCAGGGTAGTGGGACGCTGCGCCACGAAGGTCGAGTTGGAAATATTGTTCAACGTGTAGTTGATCGAGCTATACAGGAAAAAATTTCGACCTAGTTTCGAGTCCGAGGAAGAGTAGCGAATGCTGGCGCGGTGCGTGTACTCCTGCTTCAGGTTAGGATTTCCTGCCGTCAGGAAGAGTGGGTTACTGTTGTTGACCACATTCTGCAACTGCGTGATCGACGGTTCGTTGGTCGAAGAGCGGTAGTAGGCCCGCAAATTTTTGCTCGCGCTGGGGCGGTACATGAAAAAGGCGTTCGGCAACAGGTTCAGGAAAGTCTGGTTTACTTCGTTGTTGCGCGGAAATAGCTGCTGACTATACAGCCCGGCGCTTTGAAAATCGACACCTACGGCCCCGGTAACCTGCTTCTTGTTGCCCCGCAGCGACAGCCCGGCCCGTTGGGTCAAGTATTGGTTGTCAAAAGTATTCGAGAGCAGCGTATCCAGCTGGGCGTAGCGCTCTTCGGTATTGACAAAATCAAAGGTTTCGTTCTTGGAATTGCTGTTGCTCAGCGAAACATTATAGCCCAGCTGCATCTGCACAAACTTGCTGAGCGGTTCGGTGTAGCTAATATTTGCGCCCAGCCGGAGGTTGTCGGAGTTGGAATAGGACTGCTGGTCGATGGTGTCGCTAGGGTTGCGGCTTGCGGTGTAATACCGATTGAGGGCGTAAAGCGTCCCGTCGCCGCTGCGGTCGTTGATGTTGCCCGATAGATTGACAGAAAGCGTCCGCCCGGCCTTCTCGAACTTATGCCGCCACAGTAAGGAATTATTGGAGCTCAGCGCGTTTGTCTGGGCAAATCTGTCATTGTTCGTTTCGTTCAGAAGGGTACCTGCGCTCAAAGTAGTAGCACCGATTCGAAGAGTATTCGCCTGGTTGTCCTGCCAGCTCACGCTGGGCGAAAAAATGATCGAGTTATTCTTGTTGAGATTGTACTCGAAGCGGAAATTTACCCGATGGTTCATGTTCGTATTGGCGTAGGTATTCTGCTCGCGATAAAACTGGTTGTTGTTCGAACTGTTCAGGAACGTTTCACGGTTAGTATTTTCCAGGTTGGAATTGCCCGAGCGGTTGAAAAAATAGCTCCCCGTCACTTCCAGTTTTTCACCCCATTTGTCGGTGTAGTTTAGTCCGAAAGCACTGGTGTTAGTAATGCCGTTTTGCTGACCCACCAGGAAGTCGCTAGCGTCGCCTCCACCGCCGCCTCGACCACCACGACTTCCTCCTCCACGTCCGCCCCGTCCACCACCACCGGAACTACCCAAAGCCCCGGCCAAATCCTGTGAGGCAAAGTTTTGTTGGTTGATATTGTTGGAAAGACCGATAATGGAAACCCGAGTGTCTTTCCCGAAAATGTTGAGATTGCCCCCGGCCATGTAACGGTCGTCGCTGCCGTAGCCCACGAACGCTTTGCCAAACTTGCCCGCGTTGCGGTCGGCGCGAGTGACGACATTGATGGTTTTCTGGGCGTTGCCGTCGTCGAAACCCGTGAGCTGGGCCTGGTCGCTTTGTCGATCGAAAACCTCGATCTTGTCCACTATTTCGGCGGGTAGATTTTTCAAGGCCAGCGTAGCGTCATCACCGAAAAACTGCTTACCGTCCACCAGTACACGTTGTACCTTCTCGCCCTGGGCCTGTACTTCACCGTTCACTACCGAGATACCGGGCATTTTCTGGATCAGATCTTCTACGGTGGCATCAGGGTTGGTTTTGAAGGCCGCCGCGTTGAACTGCGTCGTGTCGCCCTTCATCTGCGACTGCTGTATTTGGCCAACTACCTTCAACTCGCTGAGATTCTGAGCACTTTCCTTTAAAATGATATTACCAACGCTGGTGGTCGCGTCTATGACCTCGACTGTTTCCTGAAATTCGCCAAAACTCAGGTAGCTCACTTTCAGTAAGTATTTCTGTGGTTTCAAACCCGTAAATTCAAAGGTTCCGTTCAGTCCCGTGGTAGTGTAAACGGGCTTGGCGGCCTCGTCGGGTGGCGTCACGCTGACGTAAGCCCCCGCCACCGGACCGCGATCGGTACTGTCCAGCACGGTACCGATAATTTTGTAATTCTGGGCGATTGCTGGCAGGCCGGCGAAGGCCAGTAGGGTAAAAACAATGAATGAGGGGAGAGATTTCATAGTCAAATGTTTAGGTGGTTTCGCCGGAATAGAAGGTTGAAGATAAAATTAGTTTAACGGCCCGTCGGCACTACTCGACCAACAGGAAGTTTCAACCGACGAATGGGGGAATCCAATCTATGGTTTGAAGGAAGCTTAAGGACGAATTCGGAAAGATAAAATGAGAAAGGAGTCGATTCAGATCTGGGGAAGACCCGCTATTTTAACTTTGGGTAAAAACGTAGTCCCCGAGCCGCAATTTTAATGTGGTTCACTACTGTGGGCACTAGTCCAAAATGCTTGCGGAGTACCTTGAAGCGATCCAGCAGCGAACGGCGACGATGCTGTACCGACAAACCGCCCGTGAGATAGCGGCAGAGGACGAAGGGAAGAAAAACCGTTTTCCCCGACTTTTTAAGGCACTCGATTTCCCAGTCGATGTCCGCACTCAGGTTTGTCGCGTCGTAGAGCGGGGCGATGGCCCGACGGACGATGAACGCCTGATGGCTGATTTTCATGCCCAGCGCGAAGTCACGCCAGTGAACATTTTGGGGCAAAGCGTGGGGTGTTACCTCGCTACGAAGCCCGATTTCCTGTCCGCTCTCATCGACGAAGAGCGCGTCGCTATAATACACGTCGGCGGGGTTCTGAATAGCGTGAAGCAACCGGGAAAGTACCTGGCCGTCGTGAACTTCGTCGCCCGCATTCAGAAACCATAAGTAGTCGCCCGTAGCCAGGCTCAATCCCTTATTCATGGCATCGTAGAGCCCCGCGTCGGGCTCCGATACGATGCGGGCGAACAGATTACTGTACCTCTCCGCAATCTGCAAAGTACCATCCTGCGATGCTCCATCTACCAGAATGTACTCGATGCTATCCGCTACCCCCGGTACCAGACTAGCCGCTTTCAACACACTGAACAATGTCCTTTCCAGGAACTGCTCGGCGTTGTACGTAATGGTTATGATGGTGAGAAGAGGCAATTTATGATGGATAGTGGATGGTACTTTTTTTACGTCAGGGATTGGTACAAATCTTCGTATTTCTGGGCAATGACTTCTTCGGCGTAGGTTTCCAGGACTTTTTGTCGAGCGTTTTCGGACAGCTTTTCAGTAGCGCTGTTTTCCAAAACCCATTTTATGCCAACTGCCAACGACTCCGCCGACTGATAGTCGACCACGTAGCCGTTGGTGAGGTGATCGATCATTTCGGGGATGCCTCCATTCTCGAAGCCCACGACCGGCGTCCCGCAGGCCATGGCCTCCATCACGGTGTTGGGCAGGTTGTCTTCCAGCGACGACACCACCAGCACGTCGGCGGCGGCGTAGGCCTCCGCAATTCGGACGATATCCGAGAGCTTGCCTAAATCGTGGACGGGCCACTGCAATTTTTGGTAGGCGTCGGGTTGGGATTTTCCAAAAAAAATAACCTCGCCCATTTTATCTTTCAGTGCTAGCATATTTATTGCTTCTTCGAAATAAATGAAGCCTTTGCGCGGATCCTGGGTGTTGGCTCCGGTAAAAAGCACCAGCTTTTTATCCACCGGCAAGCCCAGCTTTTCTCGTAATTCCGTTTTATTTTTTGGGCAAAAAATCGTGGTATCGATTGGATTCGGAATTGTGTGTGCAGGCAGATGGCGGGTTAGAGCCGCTTTTTGAATAAGCTGGCAAAGCCAGCGGCTGGGCGAAACGAACGTTAGAGGCGCATGGGTCAGAAACTGCTTTTTCTTCTCAAAGATCTCGAACGAAAGATCGTACGCGCCGGGGTTTTTCAGATAAGGACAGAACTGACAATGGCCGTGGAACTGCTCGCAACCCCGACTGTAATGGCAGCCGCCCGTGAAGGCCCACATATCGTGCATCGTCCACACGACAGGTTTTCCCAGGGCAAAGAGCCGCTCCAAACCCGTTAATGAAATAAAGCCAAAATTGATCCAATGCAGGTTAATGACGTCGGCCCGTTGCACCAGCGGATGCCGCTCGATGGGCACGCCTACCGCCGCCGGAGAAAAAGCGAACCGCACACTTTTGTCTTTCTCATGGGGCAAAAAACGAAGCCGTTCTGCCGAAAATCGTGCCCAGAAAAGCTTCTCTTTCCAGCTACTGTCGGCAAAGGCCGTCACACCACTTTCAGTGCGCTGCGCCCGATAAACGAGCATCTGCGAATCGACACCGTGCTTCCTTAGCGCCTGATTCAGGCGAGAAGCCGCCACGGCCGCACCGCCCTCCCATTGGAAGGTACTTAGGTGAAGAATCATTCGGGAACGCGCCATCCAAATATGTTTAGCTGTAAGTCCATCGTGTCGTTGCCCCGGTAGTTATGATTGAGGAAAGGACGTTTGCGGTGCTGATTAGTGTCCACATAGTACCGGAAGCCGTTTTCCTCAAAAACCTGCACCACACTCGCCAACGACTGCGGATGACCAATGTAGGAATGAAATTCCACGAACAGATTCTGCACGTGACCCAGTGCGTCGCGGCAGTCTGCCAAGACGTCTATTTCGGCACCTTCGATGTCTATTTTCAAAAAGTCGATCCGTTTTTCATCTTCTAAGTAATTCCGCAGTCTTACCGAGGGAACCAGGTTTTTCTTGCCTTTTTCGGAATAAATAGAAGACGAATCCGACGCCTCACTGCCAAACTCCACGCCGTTTTCGTCAGTCCAGACAGCTCTGTCAATTACTTTCACATCGCTTATACCATTGGCTTGGAGGTTTTCCTTCAACAGCGCGGCAATGCTGGCTTCTGCCTCGAAAGCCGTGATGCGGGCATCGGGGTAGAGTTCTTTAAAATACAGGACACTCATACCCACATTGGCCCCGCAATCCAGGATGACAGGCTGCGGTTGGGTAGTTTCAAATTCATAGAATTTATCGGCAAAAATCTCTTGATGCTGAAACAAAAACGACATCGTGTCCGGTACCCGCAGGCGGTAT
>NZ_JBGSXF010000498.1:0-14925 GCF_041751555.1 Persicitalea sp.
TTCATGGCTACTTCGCCCCATACGCCACCGCCGCCCGTGATGACCTTATTGGCCAGTCGCGCCAGCGCGCCGGGGTCGGCACGGTACTTATTGGAGACATCGGTAAAGGCCGGGCCAACTGACTTCTGGTTGATTTGGTGACAAGCCTTACAGTCGCTTTTTTCCAGAAGTTCTTTCCCTAAATCCATGTTATCCGCCGATTCCTGGTGGCCGATGAGTGCCGCCTGGTTGGCGAGTTGCGGAATGAAGTTGAATTTGACCTTGACCCGTTTCTGGTCGATGGCTTTGTCTTCTTTGTCTTTCACTTTGACATCATACGCAAACGACTCGTTGTCGAAGTAAAACGTACGGTTGTTAGGGGTCTCAATCGCGAGTTGGGGCAGCGTGTTGCCTACCCGAACAAAAAGTGTATCGACACTACTGGCCCCGGATGGGTCGGTGACGCTAAGAACGACGGGAAAAGTACCGTTTTTGGGGAAAGAGAAAGTGACGATTCCGCCGTTGGAGGTGACCGTGTTGTTTCCAAATTTCCAGCGATAGGTGAGCGGATCTTTATCCAAATCGTAACTTTTCTTAGTGTCGAAAGTCACCCGTAATGGGGCGGTTCCGAGCGAATCCGTGGCCGAAATAATCGCTACCGGAGCGCGGTTTCCGGCGTTATAGTCAATGCGCACCAGCCGGGCATCGGCATTGTCAATGCCATAGACTGAGCCGTATTCCAGCGCGTAAAGCGAGCCGTCGGGACCAAAAGTCATGTCGATGGGCCGTCGAAAATCGCCTGTAGCGGGCATGAACTGCGCCATGCTACGGTAGTTCTGATCGTCGTCCAAATCTACCGCAAACACCCAGTTGCGCATCCATTCAGTGATAAAGAGTTTTTTGTTAAAGTACTCAGGAAATTTTGTGTCCGATTTCAGAGCCGGATTAAAGTTGTAGACCGGGCCGATGATCGCGCTGCGTCCGCCCTTGTCCAACTCTGGGAACTCCGGCGACACGTCGTAAGGATACCAGATCAAAGCCTTCTGCGCGGGGGGCAGATTTTGTATGCCCGTGTTGTTGGGTGAATCGTTGACCGGGTGCGCCGGATCGAAAAGCGGGCCGACTTTCTCGGTGGCGAAATCCAAATCGTGGTAAGCCTTATTGTCGCCGATAAAGTAGGGCCAGCCGAAGTTCCCTGCTTTCTTTGCCTGATTGAACTCGTCGTAGCCCTTTGGTCCTGGTTCACCGTCTTTGCCGCTATCGGGGCCGATTTCGCCCCAGTAAAGAAAACCCGTCTTATTGTCCACCGTGATGCGATAAGGATTGCGGCAACCCATGACGTAAATCTCGGGGCGCGTTCCGGCGGTGCCTTTGGCAAATAAATTTCCGTCAGGGATCGTAATAGTACCATCCGGCTCAGGATGGACGCGCAGAATGGCACCGCGCATATCGTTAGCGTTGCCCGCCGCGCGTTGGTCGTCGAAAAACTCTCGGCCGGGCCGCTCGTCGATAGGCGTGAAGCCTTTGGAAGCGAACGGGCTGGTGTTGTCGCCCACCGAAATGAACAGGTTGCCGTCGGGCCCGAAGGCCAGCGAACCACCCGTGTGGCGGCTGATTTCATAGTCGATCGGAATTTCCAGCAACACTTTCTCCGAGGCTATGTCCAGCGTATTGTCGTCCCGCAAGGTGAAGCGCGACACGTGCTGCTTTGGCGTATCGGAAATGGGGGTGTTGTAGAAATATATAAATTGATTCTTTGCAAAATCCGGGTCTAAGGCCAGGCCTATCAACCCGTTGCCGTACTTGGTTTCCCAGAAGACAGGAAACTCGCGGATCAGCTTCGTTTGCCGAGACGCGGGGTCATATACGTAGAAATTGCCTTTCCGCTCAGTGAAGAACACCCTGCCGTCGGGGGCCACGGCCAGTTCCATTGGCTCGTTGAGGTCGTTGGAGATGACGGTTTTGGTGAAGCGATTCTCTTCGGGAGGGGAAGCTGATTGAGCGAGCGCCGAGAATCCAAATAGCAAAAGGCAATATACTTTTATGGTACTTTTAGGAATTCGATAAAACGTAGGGGTAAGCATAATATGGGTCGAATTGAGCAGATGCGACGATTAGAAAAATCGTTATCTCAACGAGCAAAAAGAAAATCTCTTGTTAAACTCACTATCTAAATGACTTATTCGTTCCGCATTTCCCCTAAAAAACAATTCACCAAATCGATGGCTCACCCACACCGCCACAAACTATCCGTAAAGTAATGTTGACTATCAAAAAAATTCTTTTCAACGATAAATCCACTTTCAGCCGCTAGGTCTTTGATTTCATCCAAGGTATATTTCTTGGAGAGTTCAGTGCGAATTAATTCATTTTGCTGAAAATGAAACGATTGATCCAAAGCTTCAACGTAAACATCCTGCTCCGCCAGACTCACCAGCATACTACGGACTTCGCCGTTGTGAGGATCATAAAAACTGTAAAAATCAAACTGATCCAGCGGAAAAGTCGCGCCCAACTCGCTGTTCATTCGTGTGAGCAGATTCATATTGAAGGCGCGCGTGACACCTTCTGAATCATCGTATGCCTTCTGAATAACCCGGGGATTTTTGCACAAGTCAAAACCCGTTAGTAAGCGACCTTCCGTTTCCATGACATTGCGAATCATTCGCAACAAGCCAATTGCCCCGTCTTTTTCGTAATTCCCGATGTTCCCACCCAGAAAAAGATAAAGATTAGGCCTTCCCTCCGAGTCGAGGCTATTCAGTACTTCGAAGTAATCGCCCACCAAAGGCCGAACATCCAGACCGGGAAGATCTGCCGCCAGTTTGCCTTCCAACTGTTGCATGGCCTCACCCGAAATGTCAATGGGCATGTAGGTGAAATCAGTTCGTTGTCCAACCAGGTACTTCAGCAGTTCCTTGGTCTTCAGGCCATCGCCTGCCCCGAGTTCGATGATATTAAACGGCTCGTGGTACGGTAGTGCGGCGGCAATGTCGGCAGGTTGGCGCGTCAGAATCTCCATTTCGGCACGGGTCGGGTAGTATTCCGGCAAGTCCATAATTTGCTGAAAAATCCGGCTGCCTGCGTCATCGTAGAAGTACTTGGAAGACAAGTTTTTGGGAGTAGAAGAAAGGCCTTCCCGCACATCTTCGGCGAAAGGAGATAACTCAATAGATGATGGGTGACCAATATCGTACAATGGAATGTGAGTTTTAAGTGATAGAACGTATTGAGGATGAGCATTCACTCATTCAAAATTGATTACCTGATCAAGCGCACCCCCATGCACTGCCACTGCAAATGCGGATGGAAGAAGTTGCGATAAGTGGCGCGGCTGTGGCCGGGCGAGGTGGCGGTGGAGCCACCACGCAACACCATTTGATTAATCATAAACTTGCCGTTGTACTCACCGATGGCGCCAGGTGCCTTGCTGAATCTCGGGTAGGGAAGATACGCGCTGTGTGTCCATTCCCAGCGCTGCCCCCACGCCAATTGCGGCGAAGCTGCTTCCCATTCGAACTCCGTGGGTAGGCGCATTCCTTTCCAGGCCGCGAAGGCAGATGCTTCGTAAAAGTTGACGTGACACAGCACCGAGCTTGGATTAACTTTCTGGAGACCACCCAGGGTATAATTGTGCCATTCGCCCTCGATCTTGTGCCAGTAGAGCGGGCCTTGTGCTTCGTTGGCGTTGACCCACTGCCAGCCTTCGTCCAGCCACAGGTCGAAGTTTTGGTAACCGCCATCCTCAATGAATTCCGAGTACTCACCATTGGTGACGAGGGCTTTATTGATGGCGAAATCTTCCAGATAGACCTTGTGTTGGCCTAGTTCATTATCGTAGTGAAAATCGCCTTCCCGGAAACCTATCTCGTAAATTCCTTTTTCAATTTTTGCCCAGCCTGTCTCTTCATTTTGGACTTCAGTCAGCGAAAAGCCCTTTTTATAAACCGGGAAGATGGGGTTGTGGCCGAAGATGTATTTCAAATCCGTGATGAGCAGTTCCTGGTGCTGTTGCTCGTGATTCAGGCCCAGAATGATGAGTTCCTCCAGTTCGGGAGTCAGATCATCAGCCATGAGCTGCTGCATGGCTTCGTTGACGTAGCTGCGGTATTTGTAGACTTCCTTCACGCCGGGGCGGGTGATGTTGCCCCGGTCAGTGCGGACCACACGGCTGCCCATGTGGTTGTAGTAACTGTTAAAGAGGTAGCTAAAATCGGAGTGGTAGCGCTCGTAGTTTTTCTGAAATTTTACCAAAATAAACTCCTCGAAAAACCAACTGGTGTGCGCCAAATGCCACTTTGGCGGGCTAACAAAGTCGATGGGCTGCGGAATGTAGTCTTCCAGTTGCAGCGGCTCGCAAAGGTCTTCGGTGTATTGGCGTACTACCTCGTAGCTGGCGGCGGTGTCGCGGTGTTGGGTGGTGTCGGGGACAAGTTCTATTGTATCGGTTTCCAAGAGCATGGCGGCTTGACGTGTTATTTGCAAGAAGGCAAAACAATAAAGTCGTGCCAGCCAAGGAGAAACGCAGCGTTGGGGGAAGTTGTTTGGGAAAAATGTCAACCAGTGCCCTTTGTCGTCTCAGTTGATTCGTTCAAAAAGTACGAGCCGGGGCAGTGTCCGATTGACCCACGTAACTACCGTAGTTTGAGGGTTACAAGAGATAGGATGGCGAGCATAATGCCTACGATCCAGAAGCGGGTAACGATTTTCGACTCGTGGTAGCCCTGCTTCTGAAAGTGATGGTGCAGCGGCGACATGAGGAGAATGCGTCTGCCTTCGCCGAAGCGTTTTTTGGTGTACTTAAAATAGCTCACCTGCAAGATGACCGACAGGCTCTCGGCTAGAAAAACGCCGCACAAGACGGGAATAAGCAATTCTTTGCGGATGGCTAGCGATATAACCGCGATGACGCCGCCCAGCATGAGGCTACCTGTGTCACCCATAAAGACCTGCGCTGGATAAGCATTATACCACAAGAAACCCACGCAAGCCCCGATCAGGGCCGCGCAAAAAACGACCAGTTCGCCCGAGTTCGGGATGTACATAATGTTGAGGTACTGCGCGAACTTGACGTTTCCCGAAAGGTAAGCCAACACGCCTAATGTGAGGACGATGATCCCCGAGGTGCCAGCCGCGAGGCCGTCGATACCGTCGGTGATGTTGGCTCCGTTGGATACGGCTGTGATAATGAAAATGGCTACGATGGTGTAGATAATCCAGGTGTATTCGTCAGGGAGCCATCCAAACAGTACTGAATTGTAGTCAAACTCGTTATTTTTCAAAAAAGGCACGTTGGTAATCATCGGATTGACGATGTCGCGGTACTGCTGAACTTCACCAAGGGTACTACTCAGCAGCGGTTTATCGTAAACTCTGATCTTAACATTCTCATTGAAGGAAAGCGTCAAGCCCACGATCAAACCCAATCCAACCTGCCCGATGATCTTGAAACGGCCCGCCAGGCCTTCCTTGTTATTCTTGAATTTCTTAATGTAGTCGTCTATAAAACCAATCATACCCGTCCAAACGGCGGTGATGATGAGCAAGATTATGTAGACGTTAGTGAGATTGGCGAAAAGCAACACCGGAATGAGTAACGCGGCCAGGAGGATGAAGCCACCCATGGTCGGAGTACCCTTTTTTTCCATTTGCCCGACCAGCCCCAGGTCACGGATACTTTCACCTACTTGTTTGCGACGCAGGAAGTCGATGATTTTGCTGCCATAGACCGCCCCAATTATTAAAGATAAAATGGTACAACTAAGAGCCCGAAAGGAAAGATACTGAAAAACGCCCGCGCCGGGGAAATTGAATTGTTTGTCGAGGTACTCGAACAAATAGTAAAGCATAGGGGGGAGGTAATTGAACGTGCGGGATAAAAGTAGGGAAAAAAGGGTCAACGGTCAACGGTTAAGGGTCAACGGTTCGCGGATTTCCATTTTTAACGGAATCTACTGGATGGCATAGAACGCCGTTTAACCGTTGACCGTTAACCGTTGACCCTGTTTTTTCCCGTTGCCAAAAAGGCTTCCCGCAGTACCTCCCGATCATCAAAATCATACTTGATGCCTTTGATCTCCTGGTAGGTTTCGTGACCCTTGCCCGCTACGAGGACAATGTCCCCCGCTTTAGCTTCGGCGCAGGCACGGTAGATGGCCTCACGACGCTCGGGAATCACGGATAGTTTCTTGAAATGTAGAGGCGGAACGCCCATGCGCATTTGATCCAGAATAGCCTCTGGTTCCTCGTTGCGCGGGTTGTCGGAGGTAAGGTACACACGGTCGCTCATTTTGCTGGCGATGGCGGCCATTTTGGGTCGTTTTTCAGCGTCGCGATTGCCACCGCAGCCTACTACGGTGATAATCTGCTCCTCGCCCTGGCGCAGTTCGGTGATTGTCTCGAGTACGTTTTGCAGGGCATCAGGCGTATGAGCATAATCCACGATACCTACTACTTTCTGAACAGAATGTACCTGTTCAAAGCGTCCCGGCGGACTTTGCAGCTCGGAAAGTACAGACAAAACTTCCTCGGACGCTTCGCCCAGCAGTATTGCCGCGCCGTATACCGCCAACAGATTGTAGGCGTTGAAGCGGCCAATGAGCCGGAACCACACCTCGTAGCCGTTCAGATTCATGTGCATCCCGAATAGCGTTTCGGAGAGTAGTTTGCCCTTAAAGGCCGCCATCGTTTGCAGCGAGTAGGTTTCTACTTTTGCCGCTGTGTTTTGCACCATCACGCTGCCGCGTCGGTCGTCGATGTTGACGAGGGCGAAAGCCGAGCGGGGTAGTTGATCGAAGAAGCCCTTCTTGGCCTTGATGTAATTGTCGAAGGTTTTATGGAAATCAAGGTGGTCGTGGGTGATGTTGGTAAAAATTCCGCCAGCAAAAGTCAGCCCGGTGATGCGCTGCTGGGCGACCGCGTGGGAGCTTACCTCCATGAAAACATGGGTGCAACTCTGCCGCCGCATCTCGGCCAGCAGGGCGTTGAGCGTAACAGAATCAGGGGTAGTATGGGTGGAGGGAATAACCTCATCCTCGATCTGGTTTTGCACCGTCGAAATTAGCCCGCAGCGGTAGCCTAATGTCCGAAACATCCTGAAAAGCAGCGTAGCCACGGAGGTTTTACCATTGGTACCCGTGATGCCAATCAACTGAAACGACCGCGAAGGGTGTTCGTGAAACGCCGCTGCCAGCCAACCCATGGCCCGTGCTGAATCTGAAACTTGTACATAGGTCACGTCAGGACGGGTAGTGGCGGGTAATTCCTCGCACAAAACTACACCCGCCCCCAGGTCGAGTGCTTTCTCGATGAAATCATGACCATCGACCTGCGTCCCGCGCACGGCCACAAAAAGCGTGGCCGGCCCTGACTTCCGCGAATCCAGCACAATAGCCGCCACCGGGCGATCGGTATTGCCTACCACGTTGGCTTCGGGAATCTCCTTTAATAAAACACCTAATGACTTAAAATTCTCTCCCATCTCAAAAACTTAAATTCACTATCAACTGTCAACTACATCATTTTAACCCCAGCATGATCCGCTTCGCTCCCGAAACACTAACCCCGGGTTCCAGCGACTGCGTCACGACTTTTCCCGAACCCTTGAAACCGACGCGGAAGCCTTTGTTTTCCATAATGTAAAGGGCGTCGCGTAGCGGCATTCCGCGCAGATCAGGTACTTCGGCTTTATCCACCGGACGAGTGGCCCACTTGGTTTTACCCTCTCCGGCTGTGCTGCCTTGCACCCAGCGGTTGCTATCGGCCGACATTCCGCCTGAATCCGTCGCTGGTTCGGGCGGAGTGCTGAGATTCAGTACCTTCGCCATCACATCTACCTCATCGGCTCGGCCCGTCCACTTGATAGGGGAGGGATCGCCAACGGGATCTAACGGGGCGGGAGCGTGCAGACTCAGGTCGTAGGCATAAATGCGGTCGGCAACCTGTTTGAACACGGGTGCGGCTACCTCCCCAGCGTAGAGGTCGGAGCCGCCCGCCAGCGAATTGTCCACCAAAACCATACAACTGTACTTGGGGCGGTCGGCGGGAAAATAGCCGACGAAGGAAACGCGCAGTCCCCTACGAGCCATGTACTTACCATTTACGATTTTCTGGGCGGTACCCGTCTTGCCCGCCACGCGGTACGGGCTGGCTTTGAGGCCGGGGGCTGTGCCGCGTTGCACTACACCTTCCAGCATCCCCTGCACTAGTTTGATGGTGCGCTCCGAGCAAATCGGGGAGGACGTGACGTAAGGTTCGTAGGTGTTCACAATTTCGCTGGAACTACGCACCTGCTCCACAATCATCGGCCTGACCCAGTATCCTTGATTGGCCACGGCGTTGTAGAGAGCCAGGATCTGGATCGGCGCCAGGCGCATGTCGTAGCCGTAGGACATAGGCGTAAGCGAAGTTTTGCCCCACAGCTTCGAGTTGCGGTCACGGATAAAGGGCGCGGCCTCGCCCTGCATGTGGATACCCGTGCGGTTTTTGAGGCGAAATTTCTCAAGATAGGCCAGGTACTTATCGGGCTGGCTATAAAAGTACTTTTGCATGAGCAGATGGGTACCGATGTTGGACGATTTTTCAAGTACCTGGCTGGCAGTCAGGCTACCGAAGCCGCCCCGGTGGGCGTCGTTGATAGCCAGCCCGCGATACACCAGCCGCCCGCTGCCCGCATTGACCCATACCTTATCGGGGTCGATGCCGGTCTCCTCCAACACCGCCATCATAGTGGCTAGCTTAAAGGTAGAACCGGGGTCGGCTCCCATAGCAAGGGCATAGTTTCGGTCGTCCACGAAACGGTTGGGGCCCTTGCGAGTAAGGTTTGACAGAGCCTTTATCTTACCCGTTGCGACTTCCATCACGATCACGCAGCCGTAGTTGGCCTGATACTTTTCAAGCGCTTTTTTCAGGGATGATTCGGCCACATCCTGAAAGTTAATGTCGAGCGTGGTGTGAATATCACTACCTGTTTCGGGACGAAGGTTGAATTCATCCGAAACGGGCAACCGCACGCCGCGTGGAAGTACCTGTACCCAGTTTGCCCCATTAGTACCAGCCAGTTGACGATTGAAACTAGCTTCCAGCCCCACCCGGCCCCTTCCGGTTTCGGAATCGACTGTACCGACGGTGCGGTCGGCCATCGGCGAGAATGGGCGGTATCGGCGGTACTCGGTGGTGAACTTCCCGGCCATTGTTTTTCTATACTTCAACTTACCGTTGGCGTCCTCTAGCTTGTCGTCACCCCGCCGGAAGAATGGCCAACTCATGATTCGCTCCCGCGTCCGATAGCTTACAGCCCGATTGTGTAACCGGAGAGTTGAGGATTTTCCATCCCGCGTGCGTCTGATCATCGCTCTATAACCGTTCCTGGTTCTTCTACCGAATACTTGAGCGAGGCTGTCGGATAGAGCGTCGAGATGATCGGCGAAGTAGGTGCTGTCGGGGTACTTGGCATCCAATTCTACGAAATAGTAGGGAATTGAGGTCGCCAGCAAACTACCGTCATTGGCGTAAATGTTGCCCCGCATGGCCTGAACAGTATCCATCCGCATATTGCTGGCAGCTGCGCGCTCGCCCCAGGTCTTGTCCTGGAACACCGCAAAATATTGAATCCACACCAGCCGTCCTGCTACTACCACCGATAGCAACATTAGAACGACCGCCACTACGTAAGCCCGATTCATAAGGGCCTGCTTCTCATTTGTGGTGCTTTTCTTCATGGAATCAGTATTGTTGATGTGTGTACGGGATCGCCCGCCCAGCTGCTAATTTGGGGGCCTTACCAGAGATGTGACGCTGCTTTTTGTGCCTCGAAAACCATCTACTCTCTCTCTTCTGAGAGCGAAACTATCTTTTTCGGCGGCGTAAGATTTTCCTCCAGCCCCATGGCTTTTACTCGTTCGACAATCTCAGACTGCTTGCCGCTTTTCATGTACGCTGCCTTGGTAGCTGTGTACTCGGCCCGAAGGTCTTCTACTTCTGTTTTTAATTTCAAACTTCTAATAACGTACTGCTCAGAAAGGTATCCCACCCTTTCGTAGGCAACCAATAAAAACACGACCCATAAAAAATAATAGAAGTACCGGATCGGAACCCGATCCTGATGGCGCTCGTCTTTCTCGCCGAAGATTCTTTCCAGCGGCAAAAAACGATTCAACCAATTGAAGAGCGAAAATTCCCTCTTCGGCTTAGGGGGCGGGGGGGGAGTGCGGCGTTGGTTCATATTTTTTAATTTTGAATGATAGAATGGTAGAATAGGCTGGCGCAAGCAATATTCTATCATTCTATCATTCACTCATTCAAAATTAATTAACTCCGCTACCCGCAACTTGGCGCTCCTGGCGCGGGGGTTACGTTCTATCTCTTCGGCGGTGGCTTCGGTGGGCTTGCGGGTGAGGGCTTTCAGGGGCTTGATTTCGTTGCCGTAAAAGTCTTTTTCCACTTCGCCTTCCAATTTTCCCTTATTGATAAAATTCTTAACCAGCCGATCTTCCAGCGAGTGGTAAGACATCACGACCAGCCGCCCGCCGGGTGCGAGGGCGTCGGGTACTTGGGGCAAAAATTCTTCCAGTACGGCCATTTCTTCGTTTACCTCAATGCGCAGGGCCTGAAATATTTGAGCAAAGTACTTATTCTCGCGGTGCCGGGGCGCGTAGCGTCCGGCCACCGCCTTCAAATCGTTGACCGTCTCGATGGGGGAATTGTGGCGCACGGCGACGATGGCCTCAGCCACGGTGCGGGCGTTGTGGACCTCGCCGTAGCGGCCCAGCACCGACTGCAACTCCGCCGCGCTGTACTCATTCAAAATCTGCCGGGCGTTGTATTCGCCCTGCCGATTCATGCGCATGTCGAGCTGCGCCTCGAAGCGGGTTGAAAAGCCCCGCTCGGCGGTGTCGAACTGGTGCGACGACACGCCCAAATCGGCCAGAATGCCATCCACCTTACTAGCTTTGTATAATTTCAAATAACGATTCAGGTGCCGGAAGTTGGCCGCGATGAAGGTAAAACGCGGGTCACCTTTTAGCTCTTGGGCGTTAACCGCTGCGTCGGCATCCTGATCGAAAGCCAGCAGACGGCCAGTTGTCAGCCGTTCCAGAATCGCCCGCGCGTGGCCGCCGCCGCCGAAGGTCACATCCACATAAGTACCTTCGGGCTGGATGTCCAGACCTTCAAGGCATTCGGCAAGCATGACGGGGGCGTGATATTGGGACGGGATAGCGGTTTCGGTCTTCATGGATTGGGCAGTCGTTGGACACCGGAACTTTATTTTGCGGCGAGTCCGTTACAAACTTAATAATTTTCCGGGGGAAGGCTCGTCCTTTTGCCCGGATTTAATTTTTCTCCCTATCCTCTTTTTTTTTATTAAAAAATTGAAAATGAAGAAGCTATCCTTCTGGATTTTTGCTTTAGTTGGCCTTTCGCTGGCCGCTTGCGATTCACCTTCCACAACTACAATCAAGAATGGAACCTGGCGGGCTACGCTCCTGCGCGATGGCCACACGCTGCCTTTCCTGCTCGACATTGAGACTAATTCCGACGGGCAAACGTACTCCGCCTACGCTCTCAACGGCACGGAACGCTTCAAGATGGATACGGCCTACGTTGAAAACGATTCGCTACACATTCCGGTAGAATTGTACGACTCGGAGTTGATCGGCAAGATTGGCGAGGACAAGTTGACGGGTGTTTGGCGGGAAAGCCGTCCGGGGCAGCCGGTGGGTGAGCTGCCCTTCGAGGCGGTTTACGGACAGGCGTACCGTTTCTTTGAACAAGGAATTATCGCCAGCGGTGTTTCCGTAGGTGGCAAATGGGCGGTTAAGTTCGTCACCGAAAATCCGGCGGATTCTTACGAGGCCGTGGGTATTTTTGAACAAAAAGGCTCGGAATTGACGGGTACTTTTCTCACGCCGACGGGCGACTATCGCTACCTGGCGGGCAATGTCAAAGGCGACAGTATGTACCTCTCCTGTTTCGATGGTACCCACGTTTTCCTGTTTACTGCTGCCCTCCAGTCCGATGGCACCCTAAGCGGCGAAGCCTTCTACGGCCTCACGAGCTACGAAACCTGGACTGCCCGCCCCGACGCCAACGCCAAACTACCCGATGCCAATACGCTAACGTTCATAAAGCCGGGCTACGACTCTTTTGATTTCAAGTTTCCCAATGCCGACGGCAATATGGTTTCTTTGCAAGATGCCGCTTTCAAAAACAAAGTAGTGGTCGTGCAGATCATGGGATCGTGGTGTCCCAACTGCATGGACGAAACGCGCTTCCTGGCCCCCTGGTACAAGAAAAACCGCGACCGGGGCGTCGAGATTGTCGGCCTGGCTTTTGAGCGCTCGGGTAAGCTGGAAGATTCCGCCCCCAAACTGAGAAAGATGGCTCAGCGCTACGATGTCTATTACCCTATGCTCCTCGCGGGTACCAGCGATAAGGACTCGGCGGCCGCGTCGCTGCCAATGTTGAACCACGTCATGTCTTTTCCGACGACGATTGTTTTGGATAAAAAACACAACGTCCGCAATATCCACACCGGCTTCTCCGGCCCCGGTACGGGCAAGTACTACGACGAATTCGTGGCCGATTTCAATCGGTTGGTAGATAAGTTGGTGCAAGAATGACCAGGCAGGAAAAACTCCTCCTTTTCGTCCTGGCGTGTATCAACTTTACGCACATCGTTGATTTCATGATCATGATGCCGCTGGGGCCGCAGTTGATGCGGCACTTCGGCATCGGGCCGCAGGCGTTTGGGTTCATCGTGTCGTCGTACAGTTTGAGCGCGGGCATTTCCGGGTTTCTGGCGGCTTTTGTCGTGGATCGCTTTCCGCGCAATCAGGTCGTCATGATGGCTTACGCGGGCTTCGTTATTGGGACGTTGGCTTGTGGCATCGCTCCTAACTACCAGATGCTCATCGCGGCACGGGTGTTGGCAGGTACTTTCGGCGGAATTTTGGGAGCACAGGTGCTGTCTATCGTGGGCGATGTGTTTGCCTACGAACGTCGGGCGCAGGCCATGTCCATCGTGATGACGGCCTTCTCGGCGGCTTCCGTTGTGGGCGTACCGTTGGGGCTGTACATCGCTACTGAGTTCAGTTGGCACGCGCCGTTTCTGGCCGTTGGTTTTTTGGGCATCGGCGTTTGGTTCCTCATTTGGCGCTTTGTCCCCCGGCTGGATTCGCATTTGGTCAGCAAGCACCAGCGTCCGAATCCCATTACGGTACTGACCACGATTGTCCGCAATCCGAACCAGTTACGGGCTTTGTGGCTGACGACCACGATCATGCTGGGGCATTTCAGCATCATTCCCTATATCTCGCCTTACCTGGTTTCCAACGTAGGGTACAGCGAAAGCGACATCTACCTTATTTATCTGGTCGGCGGGGCGTTGACTATTTTCTCCGCCCCGCTGGTTGGCAAGCTGGCAGACCTGAAAGGTAAGTTTTCCATTTTTGTCGTATTTGCGATGCTTTCGCTTATCCCGATTTACCTAATCACGCACATGACGCCTTCGCCGCTGGTTTACGTGCTGTTCGTGTCCGGGATGTTCTTTATTTTCTCCAACGGACGGCTCGTCCCGACCCAGGCCATGACTACTTCGGTAGTACTTCCGCAGAATCGGGGCGGCTTTATGGCGATCAATTCCTCAGTGCAGTTGCTCTCGCAGGCCTTAGCCACTTACGGAGCAGGCGTCATCATTGGCAAAACTGCTATCGGGGAACTTACGAACTACGGCACGGTGGGCTTCCTGGCAATGGCTGCCATTTTCGGCAGCATTTTTATTGCTCGCCTGGTGAAGCCCGTCGATGCGGCTCCGGTGGCTGTCTCAGAAACTGCCCCTCCGATTTTGGTAAAGTAAAGGTTGCTTTTTGTAGCCTTGAGACGCCAAGATGCTCACTAGTGAGTAAAAGATAGCCCTGATTCCCTTGTTAGGCTTGTATAAGGGGCAAAAGGTGTCCGAAACCTATGTCCCTCCAAAACGTTGTGGGTAGATGATGCAAACTTTACCCAAGACCGGGTTCGCAGGTCTGAAAGAAAACTGGCAGAGCGATTTGCTGGCTGCCTTGAGCGTTTCGCTCGTTGCTTTGCCCTTAGGTCTGGGCATTGCCATCGCTTCCGAAGCCCCGCCCATGGCGGGGCTGTTTGCTGCCATCATCGGGGGCATCGTCACCACCTTTTTTCGGGGCAGTCACATCGCCATCAACGGCCCGACGGCGGGCCTGATCGCGGTGATTCTGGGTTCGGCCATTACGCTGAACGACGGCAGCGGGCAGACGCTGAACTATATTTTTGCCGCCATCGTGGTGGCGGGCGGTCTACAGGTCGCGCTGGGTTTGTTGAAACTGGGGCGTTTGGCTGAGGTGTTTCACTCCACAGTCATTCGTGGGATTCTGGCGGCGATCGGTGTTATTATCATCGCCAAACAAATCCATGTCGCGCTGGGAACCGAAACATTTTCTACTAAGGTGTTTGATATTTTCGGCGACGTCATCGATCAATTGCCCGAGATCAACCCCTTTGTGGCCGTCATTTCCGTGATCGGCCTTACGATTATGATTGTCCACGCCCGCACCCGGCCGGGGTTATTCAAGTTGCTGCCCGCGCCCATGTGGGTGCTGATTGCGTCCGTTCCTTTGGTGTACGCCTTCAATTTTTTCGACACCCACGTCGTGACTTTTTTGGGCAAAGAACATTTCGTCGGGCCGCATTTACTGGTGTCGGTTCCTTTTAATCCGCTCGACGCCATTGCTTTGCCCAACTTCTCGCGCATCGGGGATTTGCCTTTCTGGATCTCGGTCATTTCCATTACCATGATCGCCAGCATCGAGTCGCTGGCGGCTTGCAAGGCTATCGACAAGCTCGATCCCTACAAACGTAAGACGGATTTGAACAAAGACCTTGTTGGTGTTGGACTGAGTACGATGCTCTCGGGGCTGATTGGCGGCCTTC
>NZ_JBGSXF010000499.1:0-4931 GCF_041751555.1 Persicitalea sp.
CACCGACCTGGCGGATATCGACTCGTTTATTTGCTTCACCGCCATCTCCGACGATTACCTACTGGCCCGTCTGATTCGCGAGAAGCGAGCCGTACGCGTTTACGTGTACAGTTGGGATCATCCCTGCAAGCACACCTGCTTTTCAAAGCGGGTAAAGTATGCCTGCTGGTCGGAGCCTATCCGGGAGGATATAGTTTCCTTGCAAAATATTCCCATTGACCAAGTATTAGTGACGGGAGCCAGCCAGTTTTGCTATATTCATGATTACCGACAGCGCGAAGTACTTGCGCCGACGCGGCCCTATCAATACGTGTACTTCGGCTGCGCTATCGGTATTCCCAGCCTGGTGTCTGACGAAGTCAGGCTGGTGAAAATTCTAGCCGAAACTCTGGGACAAGTCCGCCCCGACTGGATGCTACTCGTTCGTCCCTATCCGGTACTTGCCGACTGGACGTTGTACGAACCGCTGAGGCAATTGCCCAATGTGGCGTTCGATGAGGACTTCCGTACGGGCGACCTGTCGGTGCAGGAAGAAGAGATCATGAAAAAATATACTACCATTGAGCGGGCTGAGGCCTTTTTTCACTTAGGCACTACAATGGGGCTGGAAGCTTGTTTTACCGAAACTCCCTCCTTCATTCTGGATTTTGGGTATGAATCAGCGCGGGGGTTGAGCCTGTACAATTTTATTCACCAATTCCAGAATGACCGCCATTTGATTAACTTGGCCCCGCAGAATGCCATTGCCAGTAAAGCTGAATTGAGAGCCGCACTGGAGAAATTGGCGGACCCGACTTTCCGACAACTCAACGAGCGTGTGCAAAGTCAGTACCACTTGCGGTCGTTCCCTGAATTCAGCACCCGACTCGTAGCTGCCGACCTTGTCGCGGGAAGCGAGACGTTGCGAGAAACCAGAATCTAAACCAAATGGAATACCAGAGCGCGAGAAAAAAGTACCGGGAGCTGAGAAAGATCGACGGCTGGTTCGCGGAGGAAGCCGCTATGCTGCTATCCCTGCTAAATGCCGTACAAAAGCAGAACAAAATCGGGGGCGATCTTTTCGAGATCGGCGTGCATCACGGCAAAAGTACCCTATTCTTTTACCATTTTCTGGACGAAGGTGAGCAGCTGCGGGTCTGCGACCTCTTTGGCAATCAAACTGATAACGTCTCGTTTTCAGGTTCGGGTAATAAGCAGAAGTTTCTTGACAACTGTGCCAAGTACATTGACAATGAATCCATCCCGATTTTTGAAAAGCTATCGTGTGAGTTGTCAATAGAGGAGATAGGGGCCAGCTACCGGATGTTCCATGTGGACGGTGGGCATTCATTCGAAGAAGCCCTATTCGATCTGAAATTAGCCGCTCAGTCCATTCGGGAGGAGGGAATTATAATCCTGGATGACCCTTTCCGCAGCGAATGGCCGGGCGTGACCGAAGCCCTCATCGAGTTCTTGAGGAAGTCGCCACAATTCTCGGCGCTGGTAGTTGGGTTTAATAAGCTGATTCTGGTGAGAAACACCCATCTTGAAACATACAGCGCGGTGCTGGACGATGTCGCCAACCGAACGAAGCACGGCCTTGGATTCCCGTGGGCCTACAAAACAATGTCGCTTGCGGGAAAAGATCTGCGTTGCTTTTACATGCCCACCTCTTTGCAAAACCCCTCCCTGAAACTCCGAGCTTATAGCTTTTTGAAACGTCGGGGGCTGAAATGATTTCGTTGATGTTATGAGGTCAATTGCCATTGCTCTTCTTGCCCTGAAAGACTACCTCTTCCGAGAATGGGTTATGTACATTCCGTTTTATTCCGTAAGAAGATTTTTCCTCAGTCGTACGGTAGGACACTTGGGAGATCGCTGCTTCTTTGCTATGGGAGCGGAGGTGAGAAATGGCCGGAATGTATCCGTAGGGATAGGTTCTGTAATTAACAAGAAATCACTTCTGGATGGCCGTGGCGGAAAAATAGTTATCGGCAGCAACGTGGATATTGCTCAGGAGGTAAACATCTGGACCCTGTCCCACGATCCTCACGCTGATGATTATGGAACCATAGGGCAGGATGTGATTATTGAGGATTACGTGTGGGTTGCTTCGAGGGCGACGATCCTACCCGGTGTTATCTTGGCGCGGGGGTGTGTCGTAGCTTCGGGCAGTGTTGTGACCAAAAGCGTACCGCCCTTGACAATCGTGGCTGGGGTTCCGGCAAAAAAAATAGGTCTTCGAAGAAGTAATCTAACGTATCAGTTCAACCACCGCCCGTGGTTCCGGTAGCCGACACCATAGCCTGCCTGCCCGTGGCCGGGCCGGACAATCCCTATCAGCGCCTGATGATGGAGGGTTTGAATCAATCGCCCAAGCTACGTGCGTTCAACGGCGTACCCGGCAAATTCTTCGGCATCGCTCGCACACTCGTTAAGTTTCGGCCTAAGTACCTGCACTTCGACTGGATCGTTTCTTACTACTTCCGGCGTTGGCGATGGCTCACGTACCTGAGCATCCCTTTGTTCTGCGCTCAGGTACTTTTGGCTCGCTTGCTGGGCGTCAAGCTAGTGTGGACCATGCACAATGTGCTGCCCCACGATGCTGCCGAGGTGGGCATACATCGCTTCTGTCAGCGGTTCCTGGCCCGGCGTTGTGAGTGGATTCGGGTTTTTGCCCACAGCACAATACCCAAAGCCGCCGCTGAACTCCGTATTCCAGAGCGTAAATTTCGGGTTGTGCCGGAAGGCGACTACACGGGCGTGTACCCTGATCTGGTTAGTAGGAGAGAAGCTCGGGAACGATTACAGTTGCCTTCCTCGGCAAGAGTTCTCTTATACGTTGGTCTGATAAAGCCCTATAAAGGCATTCTGGAACTTGCCAAATGTTTCGGACAGATACAGCACCCGAATACTTTTCTGCTCATAGCGGGGAAAGTCATGGATGAGGGGTATGGCAAAATGATTGAAGAAAACCTGTCGGCGAACATCATTTTCATGAATAAATTCATTGCCGATAACGATCTGCAATACTACTTTCGGGCGGCAGACGCGGTGGTACTTCCCTTCAAGAATATCGAGAACTCGGGTTCGCTGATTATGGCGATGGGCTTCGCCAGGACCATAATAGCCCCCCGGCAAAGTGTCATATTGGAAAGACTGCAGCAGCAGGACGAATGGCTGTACGACTCCGACGATGAATTGCGGCAGAAATTGGAGCAGGTAGTTACGGCTGCTCTTCCCACGCTGGAAGCGGCGGGAAATCGTAACTTTGCGGCTTTAGCAAAATACGTCTGGGGGGATTTTGCCTCTCTTTTTACATGAAAGTACTTACCGTTTTCGGCACCCGACCCGAGGCCATCAAGATGGCCCCATTGGTAAAAATCCTGCATGAACTACCTTCGGTGGAACAGAAGGTCTGCTCCACCGGACAACACCGCGAAATGCTGGAGCCAATCATGGCGTTTTTTGAGATTAAGGCCGACTTCGATCTCAATATTATGCAAGCGGGCCAGGATTTGACGGACATTACCTGCCGAATCCTGCAAAGCATGCGGTTGGTCTTCGAGAAGTTCCGGCCCAACTGGGTGCTGGTACATGGCGACACTACCACGGCCCTGGCGGCTACGTTAGCGGCCTTCTACGCTGGAATCAGGGTGGGCCATGTGGAGGCCGGGCTCCGCACGGGTAATCTGCAAGCGCCGTTCCCGGAAGAAGCCAACCGTCTGCTGGTAGATCGCCTGGCAGCGGCTTACTTTGCGCCTACGCAACGCAATGCGGACAATTTGCTACGGGAAGGCGTGGATAGCAGTCGTATTTTGGTCACTGGCAATACAGTGATCGACGCATTGTTGTGGGCGAAAGAAAAGGTGAGCGGATTTTCGGAAAAAGTACCTGCTGAGGTGCGAGCAGCTTACGAGAAGGGCACCCGCGTGCTACTGGTAACGGGTCACCGCCGGGAGAATTTCGGGGATGGTTTCAAGCAGATCTGTGAGGCTTTGCATACTTTGGCAAGTCAATATCACGACCTGAATATCGTTTATCCGGTTCATCTCAATCCCCAGGTACAGCAACCGGTTCATAAGTACCTTTCCGATCTCCCAAACGTATTCCTGACTGATCCGATGGACTACCCGGACTTTGTTTTCGCTATGAAAAGTAGCTGGCTCATTCTGACCGACTCGGGCGGCATACAGGAAGAAGCGCCCTCGCTGGGCAAGCCCGTTCTGGTGATGCGCGATACCACCGAGCGACCTGAGGGTCTGGAAGCCGGGACCATACAACTGGTAGGTGCTGATAAAGGGCGCATCGTGGCGGCGGTAAGAGAGTGGTTGAACCAGGGTACTTTGGTAGCGACATCGAACCCTTACGGCGAAGGGAATGCCAGTGAACGAATCGTCTCGTATTTGCTCGAAACCCCGGACAGATATTAATAAGATTAAACAACCTCTCAACAAATATCAATCGGAACAAAATGCCCAATTTAGTCAAACTCAAAACCGTTCACTCTGATTCGGGTAGTCTCTCTGTGTTTGAAAAGCTCATGCCTGGCACGATCAAGAGGGTGTATTACATCTACGGAACTCACCACATACCGCGCGGTGGACACCGCCACCACAGCACCTGGAATGCGCTGATTTGTCTGCGTGGGCAATGCCGTATCTATGTTCATAATGGTGTGAGTGAAAGCCTATTCGTTTTGAATCAACCCAACGAGTGCCTGATCCTCGAACCCAAAGATTGGTACAAGATGGAAGATTTTTCGGATGATGCCATACTTTTGATATTGTCAAACCAGTACTACTCGGTGAAAGACTACATCGATGATCCCTATCAAATGACCGATAAATGACCATGCTTTCGCCTTCTTACAAAAATCGTTTTTATTTGCTTATCTCCATTATCCTTATGATAGTGGCCTTATGGTGGTCGTTCGACCATTGGAGAGATCA